>CAMYXQ010000072.1 GCA_947303105.1 uncultured Caryophanales bacterium
CTTGCCGGCTCCCATCGCCGAAATGACGGTGGCGGCTCCGGTTACGGCATCGCCGCCCGCATAAATGAGCGGCAAGCTGGTCAAACCGTTTTCGTCGGCGAGGATGCAACCGTGGCGGTCGGTTTCCAGACCTTCGGTCGTTTTCTTGATGAGGGGGTTCGGTGAGGTGCCGATGGCCATGATGACGACATCGACCGGCAGATCGAATTCGGAGCCGGGGATGGCGACCGGACGGCGGCGGCCTTTCTCATCGGGTTCGCCGAGCTCCATTTTCAAACAGCGGAGGCCAGAGACGAATCCGTTCTTGGGATCGCGCGGGTCATCCGGGTTGTTATAGGAGAGCACTTCGACCGGATTGGTGAGAAGACGGAAGACGATCCCTTCTTCTTCGGCGTGCTCGACTTCTTCTTTACGGGCGGGGAGTTCCTGCATCGAACGGCGGTAGACGATGGACACTTCTTCGGCCCCTAACCGCAAAGCGGTTCTTGCCGCGTCCATCGCGACATTTCCGCCCCCGACGACGGCAACGCGTTGGCCGTGCATGATCGGGGTTGCGCTTCCGTCTTTATAGGCTTTCATTAAGTTGCTGCGGGTGAGGAACTCGTTCGCGGAATAAACGCCATTGGCCCCTTCGCCAGGGATATTCATGAAATTGGGGAGACCGGCGCCGGAAGCGATATAGATGGCTTTGAAACCAGCCGCTTGAAGTTCGGCGATCGTCAGGGTTTTCCCGATGACGACATTGGTCTCAATATCGACACCGAGTTTTGTCAATTGTTCAATCTCGTCCGCCACGATGGATTTCGGGAGACGGAACTCGGGGATGCCATAGCTGAGAACTCCGCCGGCAAGGTGGAGCGCCTCATAGATCGAGACGGAATAGCCGCGCTTGGCAAGCTCGGCGGCGCAGGCCAAACCCGAGGGACCCGAACCGACCACGGCGACCTTGATGCCGTTCTTCTCGGGAAGGGGGATTTCCTCGCGGTGGGCCCGGTGGTAATCGGCGACGAATCGCTCCAACCGACCGATGGCGACCGGCTCGAATTTGATGCCCAAGGTGCATTTGGCCTCGCATTGGCTTTCCTGGGGGCAAACCCGACCGCAGATAGCGGGCAATGACGAGGATTTCGCAATAATTTGATAGGATTCTGCAAGATTTCCCTCGCGTAATGCGCGTATGAAGTCAGGAATGGCGATATTGACGGGGCAACCCGACACGCAGGGCTGGTTCTTGCATTGGAGGCAGCGGTTGGCCTCGGCGATGGCGAGGGCCTCGGTGTAGCCTAGCGCGACCTCGCTGAAATTATGGGCCCGCTCCTTGGGATCCTGGGTCGGCATTGCGTTTCGTTTCGGATCGAAAGCCATATCACTTGCCTCCCTTCAAGAGGTTGCAGGCCGCTTCATAGGCCTTTCTCTCGGCGTTGCCATACATGCGATTGCGCCGCATCGCCTCATCGAAATCGACTTCGTATCCGTTGAAGTCCGGACCATCGACGCAGGCGAATTTCATCACGCGTTTATCATCTTGGATTAATGTCAATCGACAACCGCCGCACATCCCGGTTCCGTCGATCATGATCGGGTTCATCGAAACGGTGACGGGAACCCCGAATGGCTTACAGGCGGCGGCCACGAATTTCATCATGATGAGCGGACCGATGGCGATGACTTCATCGAACCGCTCTTTCTCCAATAATTCTTTTAGCGGCTCGGTGACGTTGCCGTGGCGGCCATAGCTCCCGTCGTCGGTGGTGACGATGAGGCGGTCGCTCGCGGAACGGAAAGCGTCTTCGAGAATAAGTAGGTCTTTGTTGCGGAAACCGATGATTGAGGTGACCTCCGCTCCGAGGCGGTGAAGTTCCTCGGCGACGGGCAAGGCGATCGCGCAGCCAACCCCGCCTCCGACGACGCACACTTTATGGAGCCCATCCAATTTGGAGGGGGTTCCGAGGGGTCCGACGAAATCGGCGATAAAATCGCCGGCTTGTTTTGAATTCAGCTTGTAGGTGGTGGCGCCCACGATCTGGAAGATGATGCGGACGGCTCCTTCCTCCTCATTCACTCCGGCGATGGTCAAGGGGATGCGTTCCCCATCCTCATCGACGCGGAGGATGATGAATTGCCCCGGTTTGGCTTTATGAGCGACCAAAGGGGCCTCGACCCACATCTCGGTGACGGTCGGGTTCAAAGGTGTTTTGTGCAGTATCTTGTACATGGCGGTTTCCTGTCTCTAATTTATAAGCCAAATCGCCTTATAATTCGAGGAAAGGTTTGTCCCAAACCGTTTTTCGTCTGAAATAGGCCCATGAACTCTTCCGAAGAAGCCGTCCAAAACGCCGCTGAGAGCAATCTCTGGAATTCCCTTGCCATTTGGTTGCCCCTCGGGGTCATCCTCGCCATTTTGGTCGTCCTCGGAGTCATCGCCTTTCTCAATAAGCGTCGCGTCTTCCAAGAACCCCTCGATGGGGCGATCCGGGTGAAGACCCCCAAAGCCAACGCGGCGATCCTTTACACCTTTGCCGGCGCCTTGGGTGTCGGGGCCATCCTCTGCTGGTTCTTTTTGCCCGAGGACATGGAGATGCGTCTAGTCACCCAAATCATCCTTTCGGTCATCGCCGCGGCCCTCATCGTCATCGTCCCGCTCTCCATCCGCGGCAAGACGGTGGCCAAAGGCAACCATATCACCCACACCCCGGCGGCAGGGAAGCCCCGCGAATATACCTTCGATGACATCATGCGGATCGAAGTCCGTCAGTCCGGATTCGAAGGAGCTGCCTATAAGTTCATCGATAAGAACAGCCGCAAGATGTTCACCTTGCATTCCGCGGATCCGAACGCGACCCGCCTCTATGATTTAGCCAAGGCGAAAAACCGCCAGATCCACACGGTCGATTACCGGACGGTCGTCCCGCCGAGATAACAAAAAAGCCGCCCATCGGGCGGCTATCTTTTTTATCAGCTCAATCCGAATTCGATCAAGGCCGGATCGTGATCGGCGAAGGTGAAGCCATCGAGACCCTTCTTGCCGTTCTTGGTCTGGATGTTCTGGTGGCTGAGGACGGTGATGTTGTCGGAGACGATGAAACCGTCGACGACGCAGGTGAACGTCTTGCCCGGGATCCATTCGATGTCGTTGTTGCGGCAGGTCGGATAGTTGTCGCTGGCGACGACGTGGTAACCATCGATCAGCGGCGACTGCTTGTTCTCATCGAAGTAGAAGGACACCCAATCCGGGGATTTCTTCGTTTCCCCGAACGGACGGTGGGTGGAATCGTAAGCAAAGGCCGGATTGTTGGTCAATAAGTCATGGTTGAAGTCCCCGGCGACGATGACATAGTCCCCCGCTGTCTTGCGTTCTTGGAGGAAGGCGTTCATCTCGGCGACTTGGGCGCTGCGGATGGTGCCGCCTTCGTCATAAGCCGACATGTGGGAGTTGACCATGTAGAAATACTTGTTGTTGCTGGTGGGGATCTTCATGTAGGAGAAGCAGCGGTCCAAATCAAAGAATTTGGAGAAGTCGGTGGCGACGGTGTATTCCTTGCGGCCCGCTTCCTCGACTTCGAACTTCGACAAGGTCGTCAAGCCAGCGTGGACCGATCCGTGCATGTCGTAAAGCGGATACGGCAAGAATGCCGTATGGAAGTTCGGGCAGTGGATGTGGTTCATCGCCGGGAAGGCCTCGCTGATGAGGGTATCCTGGTTGATCTTGTAGCTGCGGGTGCTCTTGGTGTCGACTTCTTGGAAGCAGATGAAGTCGGCGCCGCTGTCCTTGGCGGTCTGGATGGCCCCGGCGGTGTTGAACTCGACCTCTTCTTTCGAGCGGGCGGTGCTCCAGTGGCCGCAGGTCGGCTCGCCGTTCTCGTCGTAGCCGGTGTCCATGAAGAACGTGTAGTCCTGGGAATAGGCCCCGAACCCGATGTTATAAGACATCGCCTTATAAGCGGTCCCGACCTGCATCTTGGCGGTGCTGTTGGCATCGACCTCGAGGGCGGTGTCGCCGATGCGGTTGTAGCTCAGCAAAACATAACCGACGAACGCCCCGGCGCCGAGGACGACGGCCCCGATGACGCTCGAGACGGCGATAATGGCGATTTTCAAACCTTTTTTCATAGAAAGTTACCTCTTGGCGATATTTTACTCCCCGCCCTCATGTCCCACAATAGCGACCCCGTGCCATTGACGAAAACGCCCGCTCGCCTTGAAAACGCGCGGAAAGTCGCCTATTATTGCCTTATCACGTTGTCTTATCACCAACGAATCGGAGGTTCTTTATGGGACTAGGAATCGGTAAGACCTATCGCGGCAACAAAGTTCCGCGTCTTACCAAATTTTTGTATCCCTTCAGTGGGATATTCCGCGATGCCTGCTACGCCTTGGTCGGCAGCTTCTTGCTGCAGTACGCGATCAACACCGGCGTTCTGAGCAGCGATCCGGCGACCTTCAAGTCGCAGTACGCCGTCATCACGGTGGCGATGATCATCGCCCTCGTCTGGGACGGCATCAATTACCAGTACGCACAGATTGTGGATATCACTACGGCCTATCAGATTAACGAAGGCGATACCATCGTCACCTCTGGCCAGGCCAACGACTTCCCCGAGGGTGTC
>CAMYXQ010000073.1 GCA_947303105.1 uncultured Caryophanales bacterium
ATCTTCATGCCCAGGAGAACAAAGAAGAGGGTCTTCCCGCCAAACGGTTATCCAAGACCGGCAAGATGTTCCTCGCCGTCACCATCCACAACGTCCCCGAAGGACTTACCGTCGGCGTCGCCTTTGGCGTTGCTCTTGCCGCCGGGGACCACGCCCTCGTGATCAGCGCCTTCCTTCTCGCCGCCGGCATCGGCCTCCAGAACATCCCCGAAGGCGCGGCGGTTTCTCTCCCGATCCAATCCGAGACCGGTTCGACCGGCAAGGCCTTCCTCTTCGGCATGCTTTCCGGCATCGTCGAGCCGATCGCCGCGGTGGTGGGCTTATTCCTCGCGATGGAAATCCAAGCCCTCATGCCGTGGGCCCTCGCCTTCGCGGGCGGCTGCATGATTTACGTCATCGCCGAAGAGATGATGCCCGACATGAAAGGCGAGGTGCACGACCACTTCGGCATCTGGTCCTTCATCATCGGATTCGCGGCGATGATGACATTGGATTGCATCCAATTCTAAGCATAAGAAAAAGGGCTTTAAGCCCTTTTCTTTTTGTCTTCACTTCGTCGCGTGTTTCTCGAGGTAATCGAGGACGTCCTGGACGGTGACGAAGGGCACCGGGGCGTCGAAGGTGAGACCGAACTCATCTTCGATCGACATCGCGAACATCATCATGCCGATGCTGTCCATGCCGAGGTCCTTCTTGAGCTCGCTTTCGGGCTTGACCGAAGCGGGGTCGATGTCGAGGAGGTTCTCCTCCATGAGTTTCAATAAGCGTTCAAACATAAGTGATCTCCTTATTCGTAGAATGTTTTGTTGTTATGGACGTTCACGAGGATCTTCGCGACGTTCTTGATCGAATCGGCGTTGCTCGATCCGCGGCACTTCAATACGTACTTGCGGACCCCGAGCATGACCCCGGCCCCGAGGGACTGGAAGTCATAGGTCTTCATGAGGTGGCCGGCGATCATCTTCGCCTCGAGCTCATGGCCGGTCATCTTGCCCCATTTCATCATCTCGCCGATGAGGACGAGGGCGGTGCCTTCGGTGTTCTTGAGCACCTGGTTCCCGGCAAAGCCGTCGGCGACGAGGACATCGCAGTCGCCCGTCAGGGCGTGGTTGCCTTCGATGTTGCCGATGAAGTTGATGGATTTGTCCGCGGCGAGCAGTTGATGGGTCTCTTTGACGACCTTATTGCCCTTGCCCGGTTCGGAGCCGTTGCTCAGAAGACCGACGCGGGGGCTTTCGATTTTATACAGTTTCTTCATGAAGTCGCTGCCGAGGTGGGCGAATTCGACGAGCTGATGCGGGCCGCAGTCGATGGACGCGCCCGTATCGACCAAGCAGGTGACCCCGCCCGTGGTGGCGGGCAGGATGGCGGCGAGGGCCGGGCGGTGGCGTTCCTCATCGAGCAAGTAGCGCACGACCCCGACGAGGAGGGCGCCGGTGCTGCCGCTCGAGATCATGCCGATCGCGTTCTCGTCCTTCCCGACTTCCTCGAGGGCTTTGAACACCGAATAATCGGCGGATTTGTCATAGAAGGCGGCGACGGGATTGTCGTAGTTTGTTAAGGCATGCGGGGCGTGGATGATTTTCACGCGGGAGAGGTCGATCCCCGAGTTTCTGATCTGTTCCTCGTCTCCGACGAGGGTGAGATCGAGTTCGGGATTCTCGGCGAGGACGAGCTTGGCGCCTTCGATCACGGTTTCCGGGCCGCGATCGCTGCCGAGGGTATCGATGACGATGGTGGGTTTATTAGGCATAAAAAACCTCCGTTACGGGCCTATTGTAACCCCGACGGGCCGGAAACGAAATATCCTCTTCGCCAAGGCGGCCAATCGGTGTATATTGCTTACGTATGAGATATTTGTCCCGCGTCCACAAAGAAGCCTATCCCGATTATGTCGATAGCAGCAAGCGCATCCGCTTGAGCGCCGTTTTGAGCCTCGCCCAGCAAGCGGCGGTGGTTGGCTGCGACAACATCGGGGCCACCAAAGAGCGGACGATGCTTCGCGGCCTTTTGTGGGTCGTGGCCAGATACCATTTCGAGATCGACCGCCTTCCGACCTTCCAAGAGAAATTCGATGTTTTGACCTGGAAGAGCAGGACGATCGCCTATTTCTTCACCAGAAACTTCGAGTTCGTCGATAAGGACGACCACGCGTTCATCCGCGGCACCTCGGCCTGGGCCCTCATCGATGAGAAGAAACGCGAGATGATCCGGCCGGAAGAGTATGGGCTCGCCGCCAAGGACTACATCACCGGGCGGGAGATTCCGATGCCGCGCTTCCTCAGAATCGAGCCGGGCGACAAAGAGGCGATCATCAAGGCAAATTATTCGTTATGCGACTTCAACGGCCACATGAACAACGTTCATTATCTCGACCTCTGCGTCGATTTGATCCCGATTGAATATCTCGCCACCCACGAGCCGACTTCCTTCGATATCACCTACAAGAAAGAGTTCCCATTGGGGGCGGAGATGAAGGTGTCCTACGCGATCGAAGAGGACGAGGCGCGCTTCGTCAGCGAGCGGTTCTCCCTCCTTATCAAATTTAAGAAAAGCGAGAAATAAAAAAACGCGCCGTCAGGCGCGCTTTTCTTTTACTTCAACCACCCGTGCTGGAGCACATGGCTGACCGTCTCGACCATCTCGTCGATTTCCTCTTCGGTGATCTGGTGGCGGGCGATGTTGACCCGCAGCCCGAGGAAGGTGTTGATGCCGATCATGATCCAGGCGAGGTTCTTGACGTCGTTCTCGGAGAGCTGGTCTTCGTCCATGCCGAGCCCTTGGCGGTAGCTCAGCGCGAAGTTCCGATAATATTCATCAAAGGAGGCCTTATCGAAGAAGAGGGATTCCCAGATGAGTTTGTAGACGTCTTTGTTCTCAAGGACGTAGTGGAGCCAGTTCCGTAAGCCGAGCTTTTCTTTTTCCAGGCGGCTCATGCCGGGGGTCATGCCCTGGCGGACGAAGGCTTTGATCGCCTTCTGCTCGTGGAGGACGATGTAGCGGTACAGTTCTTCTTTGTTGGAGAAGTACTTGTAGATGAGGCCGACGGAGATGCCGGCGTCGTCGGCAATTGACTTAATAGAAGTCAATTCATACCCGTGTTTCGAAAAACTTTCGTGGGCGGTGTCGACGATGAGTTGGAAGGTGGCTTTCGCCTTTGGCGACAGGGATTCATTTGCCGAACGGATGTCTTCGGCGCTCTTGATGGCTTTCATTTTAGGTGAATGGTCGTTCATTTCGGGCTTTATTTTACCACGCGTTCGGGATAGACTTAAAGCATGAAGCCCCTTTCCTATCGGAAAATCGCCTAAGTTCCGTTTCTTAAACGGCAAAAGTGAATGCTCATTAACCTTGCCATGAAGAAACCGGCGATCTTTGGCTTCTAGAATTGAGGTAAAAGAAATGAAATTCGAAGAACTCCAGGTCGGGATGAAAGCCTCGACCAGCAAAACCATCACCGAAGCCGATGTTTTGCTCTTTGCCGGTGTCAGCACCGACTGCAACCCGCTTCACATCTCCGAAGTCGCCGCTAAGAAAGGCATGTTCGGAACCCGTATCGCCCACGGCATGCTCGTCGCCAGCTTGATCAGCGCCGTTCTCGGCACCAAACTCCCGGGTGAAGGCACCGTCTACATGGGTCAGACCCTCAAATTCCGCCGTCCGGTTTTCCTTGGCAATTGCATCACCGCGACCGTCGAAGTCGCCGAACTCAATCCCGAACGCCACATCGCCATTCTCAACACCACCTGCACCAACGAAGAAGGCGTTGACGTCATCGTCGGTCAGGCGACCGTCATGCTCAAATAACTTGGCCTTTGCCTGATAGACATTTATGGAACCAGTCATCAACGAGTTATATGATGACCTCCTAGACGAATTCATTGAAAAGGAGGTCAAGCCTCTCGCCAAAGAGATCGATGCGACCGAGCGGTATCCGCTCGAGACCGTCGAGAAGATGGCGAAGATCGGCTTGATGGGCATCGTCGTCCCCAAAGAGTACGGGGGCGCCGGCGGTGCTTACCACGACTATATCAAAGCCGTCCGCAAGATCTCGGCCGCCTGTGCGACGACCGGCGTCATCTTAAGCGGACACACCTCCCTCTGCATCGGACCGATCCTTGAGTTCGGCACCCCGGAGCAGAAGGCCAAATACCTGCCGAAGCTCGCCTCGGGCGAATGGATCGGCGCTTTCGGTTTGACCGAACCGAACGCCGGTACCGACGCCGCCGGCCAGCAATCGCAGGCCGTGCTCGACGGGGACGCCTATGTCCTCAACGGCACGAAGATCTTCATCACCAACGCGGGCTATGCTCACGTTTACATCGTCTTTGCCATGACCGACAGAAGCAAGGGTGTCAAGGGCATCAGCGCCTTCATCCTCGAAAGCGACTATCCGGGCTTCTCGACCGGCAAGGTCGAGGACAAGATGGGCATCCGCGGCTCGAGCACCCGCGAACTCATCTTCAAAGACGTACGCATCCCGAAAGAGAACCTTCTCGGGAAAGAAGGCGAAGGCTTCAAGATCGCCATG
>CAMYXQ010000074.1 GCA_947303105.1 uncultured Caryophanales bacterium
AAGGGTTTCGATCCTTCCAAGGCCAGCGAAGCCTACATGGCCGCTTTGTATTACAAATCCCTTTTGAATGCCTCGGATTATGCCGATATCGGCGGTGGATATGACGTCACCTTCGCGTTCGAAACCGACGTCGATGCCACGGTCGAGCCGCTCACGGTCGCTGGCGCCTGGTCGCGCCACCCCGCCCTCAAGGCCACGGCGATCGCTTCGCTCATCGCCATCGTCTTCTCGGCGGCCCTCTTAATCGCTTACTATCGCCTCGGGGCGCTCGCCATCCTTTCCTCGATGGCGTTCACCCTTATGGGCGACCTCTTGCTCTTCTCCGTGTTCAACGCCCAGTTCGGCGTCGGCGCGGTGATCGGCATCATGATTTCTTTGCTCGTGTCCGCGTTCGGCGGCATGTATTACTTCACCCGCTTCAAAGAGCAACTCTATCAGGGCCGCTCGACGAAGAAGGCCCATATCGAAGCCGCCAAGCGCTCGGTGTGGCCGACGGTGGATGCCTCGGTCTTATCGATCATCATCGGCGTCTGCGTCTATGGTTTCGTCCCCAGCGTAGCTGGCAAGATCGGCCTCATGATGGCCATCGGCGGTTTCTTCGCCGGTCTCTACAACCTCATCTTCGTCCGCTTGGCCGGATATTTCCTCGCCAACGACGACAAGGTCGCCAAGGCGCCGGCCCGCGTCTACAACGTGAACGCGGAAAAGATCCCGAACCTCGCCGCCGAAGAGAAACCGACCTTCTTCGGCAACTTCGCCAATAAAGACTTCAAGAAGCCGTTCAAAGGGCTCGGCATCGCCGCCGCGGCCTTGGTGGTCGCTTCGATCATCGGCGTTTCGATCTTCTCTTCTTTGAAGAACACCGATTCCTTCAACTATTCGACCCGTTATGACGACATGACCGTCAGCTACGTCGAATACCGCAGCGAGCAAGGCGAAGTCCTTCCCGTCACCAACGAAACCCAATTCCAGACCGAGATTCTCGACAAGATCATGATCGGCGAGAAAGCCATCGGGGTGGAAAGCATCAAACTCGAAGACAGCACTGTCTATGACAGTGTCGAGGAAAGAACCCGCGATGTCCATTACTACTACATCGAGTGGAGCGACAACTATACCGCGGCCGCGGACTATGACTTCGCGGTGACCGCCGGTGGCGTCACCACCCACTTCAATACCCTCCAGGATGCCTTGACCTTTGCCGTCGGCACCATCCTCCCGGCCGAAGATACCGTCGTCTCCGTCGCACAGGTGACCGGAACCGTCGGCGATCCGTCCTTAGGACGCGTCTGGCTCGGCCTCGGCGTCGGTTTGGCGATCACAACGGCGTATTTGGCGATCCGTCATCGTTTGAGCCGCGGTTTGACCGCAGGCGTGCTCAGCGCCGGCGCCGCCGTGCTCACGACCGGCTTATTCGCCTTGACCCGCATCCAGGTCCCGGCTCTCGCCGCGGTGGGCACCATCGTGACCGCCGTCGTGACCTTATTGGCCGCTCTCTTTATCCTTAACAAGGAAAAAGAGCTATACCGCGACAGCCGCGAGAAGGACAAGGACAACCTCGAATTCCGCACCCGCTGCATCACGGCCGCGAACAGCCAGTCGGTGGAAGACATCGTCATGCTGGCCTTCCTCTCCTTCGGCGGCGCCCTCATCTTCTTCGGCATCGGCCCGCGCGTTTGGAGTCTGGTCCACGTCGGCGCGATGTTCGGCGTCATCTGCGCGGTGGTCCTCGTCCTCTTCATTTTGACCCCGGTTTCCGCCGAGGCGGCGAAGCGGTTCGGACAGCTTGCCCGCACCCTGAAGCCGGCCAAGAAAGAGGCTCCGGCCAAGCCGACCGGACGGCGCGGAAGCGAACCGGAAGAAGCGACATTCATCGGAATCAACGACTGATGACATTTCTCGAAAAATTATTAAATTATTATTCCATCTCGGAGGAGGAGCACGCTCGCGAGGCGTCATTCTCCTCCCTTTCTTTTCTGCCGGACATCTCCGGGTGCGATGAGGTGCAAAAAGCCATCGCCAGACTGCGCTTAGCCAAGGACAAAAAAGAACGTGTTCTCATCTATGGCGACTACGACTGCGACGGCATCATGGCGACCAGCATCACCAAGATGGCCTTGTCCCGTTTCGGCATCGCCGCGGACACCTATATCCCGTCCCGTTACTTAGATGGTTACGGCATCAACGCCAAGGCGGTGGAACGAGTCGCATCCGACTGCGATTTGATCTTCACCGTCGACAACGGGGTCGCCCCACTCGACGCCATCCAGGCCGCCGCCGAAAAACATATCGATATAATCGTCCTCGATCATCATAGCTACGAAACGGCGCCGGAACCGGTGGTCGCGTTGGTCCATCCGCGGACCGTCGGGCTCGATGATCCGAGCGTCTCGGCCGGGTTCTTATCCTACCTATTCAGCCACGCCCTTCTCGGCGATCGCGATCCGTATTTCGCCGTCCTCGGGGCGATGAGCCTCATCAGCGACGCGATGGAGCTGGAAAGCTACAACCGTCTGGCCGTTCGCCTGGCGTTGCGGTTGCTTAACCGGATCCGTTATTCCGCCATTTCTTTGCTGACGGAAGCGACCTTCATCGACGAGAAAGTCCTCGGTATGGAAATCATCCCGAAAATCAATGCGGTCGGCCGGGTAGAAACCACTTCGAAAATAAACGTTTTGATTAAATATTTCTGCGAGGACGACCCGGTTTTCCGCGCCGAGATCAGCGAGTATCTTTTCGCCGTCAACAGCGAGCGGAAAACCCTGACTCGCGAGGCCGCTGAGCGCTTCCCGACTTGCGAGGAAGCGGCCGCGGTGGTCGTCAGCGATCTGCCGGAAGGCCTCAATGGTTTGCTGGCCTCGCGCCTTCTCGATCAATTCGATCGTCCGGTGGCCGTCCTTTCCCCCGATTCCAAGTCGGAGGGGGTCCTCGTCGGCAGCTTAAGAAGCCGCGAAGGTTTCTCGATCACCGACTTTTTCGCCACTTTGCCGTTCACCCCTCTTGCGGGCGGCGGACATGCCTACGCAGGCGGGGTTTCCATCCGGGCGGAAGACTTCGACGCTTTTAAGTCGGCCTTCATCGCCTTTGCCGAGAATCATCCCCTCCAAAAAGAGACGGTTGAGGCGATTCCGATCGCATTGAGCGACATCACGATGGAAAATTATAAAATCCTTCGGTCCTTTGGACCGTTTGGGCAGGGGCACCGCGCCCCGATCTTCGCTTTGACGGTCAATGCGTCCGCTTTGCGGTATAGCTACGACGGCAAACGGCTCCAAACCCCGCTCGGGCAAAATGCCCGTTTGTTCTCTTTCCGCTTCGGCCGCGGGAGCCTTCCCGAAATGGGGACGGTGACCCTTTTGGTCGAGTTCAATCTCCACGAATGGCGCGAGAAATTCACCCTCTCGGCCGATGTGGTTGACGCAAAATAGCAATAAAACGCGTACACAACGCGTGCAGAAGTGTATAATTGCTTCGTGAACGAAAGCAATTCGAAAACCAAACTGATTCCCAACGGCGGTTACCCGATGCATCGCTTCGTCGATGTCAAAGCGGCCGCCTCTTTGTATATCAGCAAGCCGGAGAGCATGAAACTCATCGAAGACGCCTATCTTTTCGCCAAAGAGAAGCACGAGGGTTTGGTCCGGCGCAGCGGGGAACCTTATATCCAGCACCCGATCGAAGTCGCTTTCATTTTGGCCCAGCTCCAGACCGGGCCGGAGACGATCGCGGCCGGCTTCCTCCACGACGTGGTGGAAGACACCGATGCCACAATCGAGGACATCCGGAAACGCTTTGGGGCCGACGTCGCCTTCATCGTCGACAGTCTGACCAAGATCCAGAGAATGAAGCTCTCGCATCGTACCGAGAGCGATTTCGAGGCCGAAGACCATCGGAAGATCTTCCTCGGCATGGCCCGCGACATCCGCGTCATCCTCATCAAACTGGCCGACCGTCTGCATAACATGCGGACTTTGGCGGCTTTGAAGCCGGAACGCCAGTTGGCGTTGTCCCGCGAAACCCTCGACGTTTTCACCCCGATCGCCCATCGTCTGGGCATCTATACCATTCAAAGCGAGCTCGAAGATCTTTCTTTGAAATATCTTGAGCCCGAGAAATACGCGACCATCGAGAAACTCTTGAATGAACGGGCCACCCATAGAAAAGACTCCCTGGAGGCCCTGCAGAAGCGCATCGCCGACATCCTCTTTGAGCGGAAGATCCCGTTCCGCATCGAAAGCCGGGTCAAATCGATTTATTCGATTTACCGCAAAATGTTCCTCAAGAACCACGATTTCGATGAAATCTACGACGTTTTGGCGGTCCGCATCATCACGGCGACCGAGCTGAACTGCTATGAGATCCTCGGTATCATCCACTCGACCTATACGCCGGTCCCCGGCCGTTTCAAAGACTATATCGCCATGCCGAAGCCGAATATGTATCAGTCGCTTCATACGACGAT
>CAMYXQ010000075.1 GCA_947303105.1 uncultured Caryophanales bacterium
GGGCTTCTATCCCCGGATAAATTCGTGGACAAGGCCACTTCGATCGGCATTATCCATGAAATCAACAAATTCGTCTTCCGCCGGGTCTGCGAGGATCTTGCGGACGCCAAGAGAAGGGGACGCCGCATCTTGCCGGTTTCCGTCAACTTCTCCCTTTATGAGTTCTATTCGGCCAAATCGATCGAGTGGATCACCAAGGCCCTCAACGATTACAAGGTCGACCCGAGCTTGGTCCAGATCGAGATCACCGAATCGATCTCCCAGGCCAACAAATTCCTTTCGATGTCGATCATCCGCAAATTGCAGGAGATGGGCATCCATGTTCTTATGGATGACTTCGGCATCGGCTTCTCGAACCTCGGCAACCTCCGTAAGATTCCCTTCGACGGCGTCAAGATCGACAAATCCTTGATCGATAATATCGCCACCGACAGCAAGGCCTACGAAGTGGTCAAAGCCCTGATTACCGTCTGCAAGGTCTCCGGCATGGAAGTCATCGCCGAAGGCGTCGCCGACAAGGCCCAGGTCGAGTTGCTTCGCCGCGCCAAATGCGACACCATCCAAGGCTTCTATTACTGCCGCGCCCTTCCGCGCCCGCAGTATGAGAAACTCCTTGCCGATAACCCGTTCGAACAGAAAGAGAAAGGCGGTGACCGCAAATGATCTTGCTACTCGGAGAGAGCCACGACGACGTCTTGTATTTCGAATCGATTGCCTCCCATAAACGCCAGGAGATGCTTTTCGGTCGCTTCCCCGCCACCTACGGCACCATCTATAACCAGGAAACCCTCATCGTCGAGGGTCTTTACGGCAACAGCCTCGCCGGTGCGGTGACCCTCCACTTACTCGAAAACAACATCCCCATCCTCGTCATCGCCGTCGGCAAATGCACGACATTGACCGGTTAGCACAAAGAAGGCGAAATCGTCGTTTCCAAGAAAATCGTCTCTCTGGACGCCGATTTCTCCAACCGGATCCCCGCCGAAATCGGCGCGATCCCCGGCGTCGCCGATTCCTATACCCCGCAGGACGACATCCTCGAGTATATGGAGAACGCCCTCGAACGCCGCACCTATTCCCGCCACGTCATGAGCCTCTATCTCTCCTCGGAGAATGAGCGCCTCGCTTCCGATCCCCTCTTCGCCGAAAAGGGCCGTTACCATTTCGGCGAGAGCGAGGACATCGTCATCGATTCCAATTCGGCCGGCATCGCCATGGCTTGCAAACTCAAGCAGGTCCCGATGATGGCGGTCAAAGTCGTCGAGCGGACCTTCGGCAAGAAGAGTTCCATCGACCACTACGCCAATGTCTTGGAGCACTATGTCGGCCTTGGAAAGGCCGTCACCACCCTCATCGGCGACATTGGCCGTAACGACCTCTTGGTCGGGGAGGCTTTCGAATGAGAAAAGACCGTACCATCTCGATGCGGAAGACCTTCCTCATCACTTCCCTCACCCCGATCATCCTCTTCCTCGTTTTATGCGCCGGGGTCATCACTTTGAGCATCCTCTACGCGACCTATGGCGGACAGGGTTTGCTCATCGCCCTCATCGTCTATTCGGCGGTGGTCCTTCCGATCCTCATCGTTTCCTCGATTATCAGTTTCCGCTTCTTCCGCCGGGTTTACGTCCACGGCCTCATCGACATCACCAAGGCCAATGGCGAGAAACTCCGCAAAGGCGACCCTGAATTGCTGGATTATCCGGAAACGAAGATCGAAGAAATCCGCCAGCTCAATGAGCAAAACGCCATCATCCGCGGGGTTTTACGCAACTCGATGATGGTCGCCGCGGCTCCCGACTTCTCGAACATCTCCTTCGAATACGACCCCGAATTCCCCGACCTCATCGTCGCCCATTCCTTGTGGCGCGAGATCGTCAATCTCATCCTCGCCTCCTGCAATTTCCGCAACGTGTTCCTTGAGCTCTATTACGATATGCCCAATGGCGAATTGACCCCTGAAGACGTCAAATACCTATCGGGTGTGTTGCGGAAACGCTTCGGCGACTATGAGGGTGTCCTCTACGCCATCGGCGAAGACCGAAAGAGCTTATATGTCTTCTTGCCGCGCATCGACTCCTTCTCCGTATTGCGGAGTCATATGGAGGACATCGCCAAATCGTGCACCATCTCCCGCCGATTGACCGAAGGTCTCACTTACGTCCCGGCCCACGTGGCGGCCATCTGCTACCCGTATAGCCGCGTCGGCGACTTCCATCACGATTTGCAGTATGCCAAGCGTCAGAATAAGGCGGTCAACCTCTATTTGCCGAACCGTCTCCATCTGACCCGCGAATCGGAACTCTCTTGCTCGGCCATCAACTTGAATATCATGTCGCGCCTTCTCTCTTTGGGTTCGACGATCGCCCAGGGGGCGGCTGGCCAGAAAGATGTCCGCAGCATCCTCAAATACCTCACCACTTACCTCAACGCCGACCAGGCGGGCCTCATCGCCTTCGATACCGTTGAAGGTCAGTACTTCTCCTCGATCCATAACGGCAAATCGGTCCGCGCCTTCGAAGAAGGGGCCATCGTTGAAACCAAACTCGTCGCGGCCTGCAAAGAAGCGGCCGACGATGACGGATCCTATTACTTCTCCTCGCGCCGCCACGCCGCTCCGGCGGTGGGCGAGCACGCCGACCGTTACGGCATCCAAAGCGGATTCACCTACGCCTTCGGCGACGGCGAGACGACCTTGGGTCTCTTATACCTATTTAAGGCAAACGGTTCTCTGCAACTTGATTCTTATCTGCAAGAATCGTTATCCGCCTTGTTCCAGAAACTCGGCGACTACGAGCTATCCTTCTGGCAGCAAGAGGATTTCAACGAGACCAACCGTCAGGCCAACGCGGTCATGAAGCTCGCGAACTATGCCTCTTACCGCATCAACCGCAAGAACCACGCCCTTCTCGGCCACAGCGAGTCCGTCACCGACTTCTTCGGCAAACCGAAGATTGGGCAGCCCTGTTACAAGACTTTGTACGGGCTCGACGCCCCGTGTGCCGACTGCCCCCTCGCGACCGGCAAGAAGAAAACGACCGAATCGGGCCATATCCGGTTCGAGACCGCCCTCACCCTCGAAGACAAGAAAGAGACGGCGGTGCGCCTCTTTGTCCGCGCCTTACGCGCCGGCGAAGAAGCGGTCGACCGTTATAACCGCGACTTCCTCATCCATTCCTTCAAAGCCCTTACTGAGCGCGTCGGCAATTACTTCACGATCGGTGGCCGTGGGGCGCTCACCTTGCTCCGCATCGACTCCTTGAATTCGCTCATTGAAGAACAAGGCTCCGAAGGCGCCTTAGGCGCCGTCCGCGCCTTCCTTGACCGCGTCCGCCGCTACGGTGGCCGCGAAGAGGACATCTACTTCTATGATTCGCGGACGATCGCCTTCCTTTATCCGGCCGGCGGTCAGATCGACACCATGGATAAGACGGAGCACATCTACGAGTTATCCAAACGCGAACTCGATGGCACTCCGGCCGATCAGCCGCTCACCATCTCGTACATCTCGTTCGCCTATCCCGGCGGTTTCGCTTCCAGCGATGACTTCTTGCGCAACGTCGACCGCTCTTATCGGACGGCAAAGAACCTCAAACCCGACTACCTCCTATTCGCCGACTCCGGCTTCCTCCGTCCCGCTTCGCGGACCGAGTACATGCTTCAAGTCATCGACGCCCAGTTCGGGGACGAGAGCTTCCAAGTCATGTATCAGCCGATCGTCGAAGCGAAGACCAAGCGGGTCTCCGGCGCCGAGTTGCTCTTACGTGTCGCCGACGATACCCGCAATATCGTCTTCAACGCCGATGAGCTTGTCCGCATCGCCGCGGCCCACGACAAGATCGGTTTGATCTCTCATGCCTTGCTGAACCGCATCGGCTCTCTTTATGAGAGTTATGGCATATCGGTGTTCAAGAACCTCGAGTTTGCCAACCTGCGTATCAACACCGACTACTCTTTCTTCGCCGACACGGCTTTCTTCAACAACGTCATGACCCTCATCCGCGAGCATCACCTCCCGCACAACTTTGTTGGCTTCGAGGTCACCGAAGCGGACATCAACAACCATCTTGAGGAATTCAAGGATGTCATGAAGCAGGTCCACGAGCTCAACGCGATGCTCATTTGCGACCGCTATACCGGCAAATACTTATCCCTCGACACCTTGAAGAATCTCGGCTTCAACGAGGTCAAACTCGACCGTTATGCCCTCAATCACATCGACAGCGATTCGGCTCAGAGAAAGTCGGTCACCAGCCTGATGGAAGAGGCGAAAGCCCGCTCGATGAAAATCACCTTGGTCGGTATCGAGAACGTCGACCAGTATCACATCGTCCGTGCGGTGGACCCGAACTGCATGGTTCAGGGTTACCATTTCTACCGCCCGCTCGACAAGCAAGGCCTCATCCAAGCCATCCGCGAAAGCAACGGCACCCTCAAGGATTGATCGATACAAAACG
>CAMYXQ010000076.1 GCA_947303105.1 uncultured Caryophanales bacterium
GCGAATTCGGCTATTTCCCCAGTTATGCGTTAGGAAACCTTTATGGCGCGATGATCCGCGAACGCATGAGCGAGGACCTTCCTTTCAATGATTTGATCCGCGAGAACAAACTGGATGTCATCCTCGCTTGGCTCAGCGAACACGATTACCCCAATGACTGGATGCGCCCGGTCGACTGGATAGAAAAAGTAACGGGCAAACCCCTCGGAAGCGAAGCGTTCATCCGTTACTTGATGGCGAAATTCGGGCATTAAGCCTCTAAATCGTAGGATTTTAAGATTTTCACCAACGGTTTGACCGTCTTTTGCAGCGTTCCCGGAAGGAACGGATCTTTCAGTCCGACCTTGGCTAAGAGGGTGCGGAACGGGTAACGGCCGCCGAGCTTGCAGAGCTTGATGTACTTTTTCCAAGCACGTTCATGGTTCTTGCGGTCAAGGAGCAAGAACTGGAAGGCGATGACCTGGGCCAAGGTGTAGTCGATGTAATAGAACGGCGACTGGAAGATGTGACCTTGGAGCAGCCAGCGGCGACCTTCGCGGAGGAAGGGGCACTTCTTCTGGTACTTCTCTTTCCACGGGGTGAACTTCTTTTCGATCTCAAGCCAGGCGGCATTCCGTTCTTCTTTGGAAGCCTCGGGATGCGCGTAGACCCAATGCTGGAACTCGTCGACGGTGACGCCATACGGCAAGAAGCAGATCGAGTCAGACAAGTGGCTGTAACGATAACGATCCGGGCGATCGAAGAAGAGATGCATCCACGGCTCGGCGAAGAATTCCATCGACATCGAATCGATTTCCGCGCCTTCCATCGTGGCGCAGCGGTATTCGGGGATCTTGATCGAGCGGCCGCAATAAGCCTGGAAGCTATGGCCAAACTCATGGGTCAAGACATCGACGTCATGACTGGTGCCATTGAAGTTGGAGAAGATGATCGGGCATTGATGGACCGGGAAATATTCCATATATCCACCGCCCTGTTTGCCGGGTTTGGCATCGAGGAACAAGAGATGGTGCTCATCCATGAAGCGGAAGAAGAATGAGGTTTCCGGAGAAAGCTCATCGTACATCTTCTTGGCTTTTTCGACTTTTTCCTCCGTGGTGCCGATCGGGCGCGGATTACCATCGGCGAATTCGAGGGCAAGATCAAAGAACTGCGGGTTCTTGATGCCAATGCGTTTGACTTGGTCGCGGACCAAACGAGCGGCGATCGGGGTGACCGATTCGGCGATCGCATCGCGATACCCCTTCACGAGTTCGGGGTTGTAGTCATAACGACCCATGCGGAGATAACCGAGTTCGGTATAGGATGAGAAACCGAGTTTTTTGGCCATCTCGGTGCGGACTTTGACGAGTTCATCATAGATGTCCTCGAGTTCGCCGGCGTGTTCTTCCAAGTAACCATAGAAGGCTTTGGCGGCTTCTTCGCGGGTCTCGCGGTCATCGGCGGATAAGAAAGCGCCCATCTGGGAAACGTTGTAGGTCTCACCGCGGAACGGGATCATGAACGAAGCCATGACCTGGCCGTATTTGCTGACGAGGATATTCTCTTTCATCGCCTCGTCTTGGACGGATTCGTTGAAGGAACGGAGGGCATAGTCCTGCATCTGGAAATATAGAGGCCCGAGTTTCTCTTCGAGGTAAGGACGGAACTCGCTTTCCATCATCGCTTTGGTGAAACGCTGAATGGCAACCTGGACGATCGGGGTGCCCTCGTCGATGATCTGCATCGCTTCCTGATATTCGGGGACGCGGGTGTCGAGCGTGAACAAAAGAGAGCAGTGCATCATTTGATCGCTGAATTTATCCATCGTCTTGTTGAAAGCCAAATAAGCCTTATAGGCTTCTTCTTTGGTTTTCGCGGCGAGGAACGCATCGGCGCGCTTATTGACTTCGGCGACGATGGCTTTGATATTCGGTTTTTTGAATGGCCAATCTTCGAATTTGGCAAGTTGTTTGCTCATAGATTTTCCTCCTCTATGCGAATGATGGATGGCGTCGGTTCCTTGCGGCTTCTTTTGCGGAAGACGAGCCTTGCGAGTTCCGCCCCCGCTTCGGTGAGTTCGAGCGCATAGTCGCGCATTTTCTCTTCATACCGCAGGCGCAAATACCCGTGGCGATGCAAAAGATGGATCCGGGAATGGAATTGGCGGGACGGAAGGTTCGCGTAGTATCCGTAGCAGGAAAGCGAGGCCGCTTCTTCCTGCCCTTCGCCAAGGAGAACGAGGCGGAGGCCAGAAGCGCTGACGGCAAGCCCATTCGCGGCTAATTCTTTGATCGCCGCAAGGTAGGCTAAGTCGCTTTTGACAAGGATTTCTTTCGTTTCCATCAACGTTCTAATCATAGAAAAGCGACCAAGAAAGTAAAGAAAAATGCACATCGCTTGAAAGCGATGCGTGAGGGGCATAAAATCTTAACCGCAATGGAAGACATCATCGCCAAAATCGAAACCGTACTGGATAAGATCCGCCCCTTCCTCCGTCGCGACGGCGGGGACATCGAGCTTTATGGTTTCAAAGACGGAATCGTGTATGTTTCGATGAGTGGGGCCTGCGAAGGCTGCATCTATGCCAGCGAAGATATTGCCGCCGGCGTCGACATCATCATGTGCGAGGAAGTCCCGGGCGTCATCAAAGTGGATGCCTCAGGCAACGTTCCCGAAGACGTCATGGCGGAATATCAAGAACGCCAGAAAGCGAAAGAGAATTAAAAAAGGGGCAACGCCCCTTTTATTTTTCTAAGAAGAGATTTTCCGGTCGGTTGGCTACGCGGTAGCCGCGTCCGGTTTTGACAACCTTCTGGTTGTATTTGAGCGGGCTGCCATCTGGCTCGGTCATGAGGCCTCCCGCTTCTTTGACGAGAATCTCGCCGGCGGCCATATCCCATTCTTTGGCGTTCCCGCCGCAACGGAAGTAGGCTTCGGCAAGCCCTTCGGCGATCATGCAATACTTCTGACCGGAGCCGCGGGCGAACACCAACTTGATCTTGTCGGGGTTGGCATCGATCAACGCTTTCTCCCGTTCATTGAAGAAGTTCTTCGAACGGAGGACGGTGATTTGCTCGGTGCGATCATTGACGTGAATCTGGGTCGCTTGACCGCCGTGCGGTTCGCGCCAAGCGCCACCGCCTTCGCGAGCATAGAACATCAGATTCTGCATCGGGCAATTCACGACGCCGGCGACCGGCTTCTCATTTCGGACCAAGGCAATCAACGTGCAGAATTCCCCATCGCGGCTGACGAAGTCTTTCGTGCCGTCCACCGGATCGATGATGAAGACGAACTCTTTGGAGAGCCGTTCATCGTTATCGGCGCTTTCCTCGGTGAGGAAACCATAATCGGGGAACCGTTCTCTGAGATAAGATGAAATCATCTTATCGGCTGCTTGGTCCGCTTCGGTGACGGGAGAGTTATCGGACTTGATGATGACATCGAAATCCTTGGCGTAAACTTCCTTGATTTTGGCTTCGGCGAGCAAAGCCGCTTCCTTCATCGCTTGAAGTTCTTTTTCGTACATAGTCGGCTAAAACTCAGAAATCGTTCTCGAAACCAGTGCCTTTGAGATCGACGGGTTTCTTCGATTCGTTTTCTTCGTCTTCCTCCTCGCCGTCGTCGATATCTTGATCTTCTTCGTCGAGTTCTTCTTCGAGGTCGAGGTCACCCTCTTCGTCGCTGTAGACTTCGTTGACGTCGATGTGGACTTTGTCATAGGTGTGGCGGGAACGGAGATCCCATGCGTTGTTGGTCAGGGCCACGAAACGGCCATCGAGGGATAAGTCGGTGTAGAAAGCGCCGAGGCGGGCGATTTTCTCTTCTTCGCTCATCTCCAAGTTTTCGGCGACCTTATTCATAAGGTCCATGAAGCTCATCGCGGCACCGGCGGCAACGACGATGTCATATGCTTCATCCAACATGCTTTTGTCAGTTCTCATATGTTTAATCTTCCTTCCATTACATTCTTTCTGGCGCGGTGACCCCGATGAGCGTCAATGCGCTCTTGAGGACGATCCGGCAGGCTTCGATCATCGCCAAGCGGGCGCTGGTCGCCGCTTTGTTTTCGCGGTCGATGATCTTATTCGCGGCGTAGTAACCGTGAATGAGGGCGGCGAGCTTTTCGATGTAGGCGGTCACCTTGTAAGGTGCCCGGATCGCCGCTGCGTTTTTAATCATACTCGGATAGGCGGCCAAATGCTTCAAAATTTCCGCTTCGGCCGCTCCGTCGATTCCCGACAAAGTCGGATCGATGGCGAATTCGCATCCCATCTCTAGAAGAGATGAGCAACGGG
>CAMYXQ010000077.1 GCA_947303105.1 uncultured Caryophanales bacterium
GCGGAGAGGCCGCCTTTTTGCGCTGGGTCGCGCAAGACCTCGAACTCGACAACGTGGAAGTCGAACTCGCAGAAGGCCAGGAATACCACATCAATTTCAAGAATGATGGTGTTTACACCATTAAGTTCGATGTCGAAACGACCAAACTCGATGTCATCCGCACGGCTGATGTCGAAACTCCGAAATTCTACACGATCAAGGGGTGCGATATCTCTTGCACCGCGTTGGATGATAAATTCGTCACGATGTCCCAAAACGATACAAATCCCGATGAATTCGTGTACCGGAACTTCCCGATGAACCACGCGAAAGGAATGATTTTCTGCTCGGCGGTCACCCATACCTCCTGGTTCAAAGTGACCATCGATGAGGATTCGGCCTTCTCTTTGGCTCAGATCACCGGGAAGCGCAGCGACTATGTCCAGGACTGCGTCGATAGGCCGGTTGATATTTATATCAATAAGAAGACTTACGTCGTCCGTATGGAACTTTCGACCCCTGACGAAAACACGTTCTATGGCCAAACGACGTCCACGGCGGTCAACGAGGCGATGGAAGTCGATTCCGTCCACCCTTACATCTTCCGTTATGAAATGGTCGTCACCGGATACAGGGATTGGTGGATCGAAGACTTCCGGAACTGCTATTACGACAAATTCCCGATGACCTTCATCGAGTCCGAAACCTTGGCCGTTACCGATAACGGAAGCGCCTATTGTCCCGTGACTGGGATCGTTCGCGTTACGGCGGATGTTTGGCACTGCACCGTTTCGGCCGAGTTGCTCGTTGAATAAAGGAGGCTTTTATGGATTTAGTCATTCTTGCGGCGGGAATGGGTTCCCGCTTCGGCGGACTCAAACAGATTGAGCCCATCGATCCGAAAGGAAACTTCATCATCGACTATTCGATTTATGACGCCAGGAAGGCGGGTTTTGACCGCGTGGTGTTTATTATCAAAGAAGAGAACCGCGAAATCTTCGAAGAGACGGTCGGTAAGCGGATCGCCCCCTATATGGAAGTGGCCTATGCCTATCAGTCCCTCGATGTCATTCCGGCTGGATATGTGCTTCCCGAAGGCCGGAAGAAACCCCTCGGAACCGCCCAGGCGATCTACTGCGCGAAAGACGTCATCCGCGGCGATTTCGCCATCATTAACTCCGACGATTTCTATGGCAGCGATGCCTTCCGCGTCGCGGCGGAACATCTCCGTTCCATGAAGAAAGGGATCAAAGGGGAATACGCCAATATCGCTTATAAAGCGATCAATACCATCACCGAGAACGGATCCGTCAAGCGCGGCGTCCTCCATTTCGATGATAAGAACATGCTGACCTCTTTGGTCGAAAGCAAGCTCGAGAAGAAAGATGGCCGCCTTTATGCGACCCCGCTCGCCGGCGGCGAGACGAAATCGATCGCCGACGATACTTTGGTATCGATGAATATGTTCGTTTTCACCAAAGACATCCTCGATCGCATCCGCGAAGGCTATGTCCCGTTCTTAGAAGCGAGCAAAGAGCATCTTGATGATTGCGAATATCTGATTCCCGACCTCGTATCCGAACTCGTCGAGAAGAAGCAAGTCACCTGCCGGATCCTTTCCACCAGCGCCGTATGGTATGGTGTTACCTACCGCGCCGACAAAGAAGGGGTGGTGAAGGCGCTCGCCAAGCTGGTCGCCAAAGGCGAATATCCGAAAGACCGCTTTGGAGCATAAGAAAAAGCCGGACGAACCGGCTTTTCTTTTTTTGTGTTGCTTATTTGCCTTTTTTGCTGGGGGCAAGCATCGCGCCAATGAAGGCGAGAGCGGCGAGGCCGGCGAAGATGCCGCCGACGATGGTGCCGGTGCTCATGACGACGTAGCTGCCTAATCCGCCGAGTTCATTGAAGTTGCTATAAGCAGTCGGACCAACGAAGATGAAGACGGTCGCGGCGATCGCCAAGAGGGCAGCGCAGGCGCCGGCGAGTTTGGTGCCTTTGCTCGGCTTGACGAGGCAAGCGCCGATGGCAACGATCGCGCCGAGAGCGGCCGCGATGTAGCCAACGAACGGAAGAACCGCGCCTTTGGCGCCGTTGCCATCGCCGAAGTAGTAGGCCCAAGCATCGGTGGATTCCACGAAATAGCCCGCCGTGCCAACCTTATACTGGTTGGGGAGGAACATCATTCCGAAGGCGACGAGCGCGAAGAGCGCGCCGGCGATTTTGAGAAGAGTGGGGATAGTGAGTCCTTTTTTCATTTTGTTTCCTTCTTTCGCTTAAATGATAATGCGTTCGTTCGCCGAGTAAACAAAAAATGTTCGTAGAACAAAGGCGTTCTAAGATATACTTTTAGCCGAGGAATCCCGATTGTGAACAAGAAAAACCTGCCATTCATCGCCCTATTCGCCTTCTTGATTTCCGGATGCAATATCCCGTCTTCCGACAGCATTCCGACCATCTCGATCGACGATAGTCTGCCCGGTTCGATCCCGACTTACGATGCGAGACTCGATTTGAAAATCGTCGGTGTCAATGATTTCCATGGGGCGGTTGTTCAAGACGAGAGTTATGGCAACCCAGGACTCGCCGCTTTAGCGGGCGCGTTAAAGGCGTTCGACCGCGACACGACGGTGCTTGTCAACGCGGGCGATTCGTTCCAAGGCAGCATCGAAAGCAACTATAACCACGGCGAGCTCGTTTCCAAGTGCTTCGCCGAAATCGGCTTCGATGCGGTGACCATCGGCAACCACGAATTCGACTGGGGCAGCGCCTACATCGCCGCCAACGGGGAATTCTTCGGCAAGCCTTTTCTCGGCGCCAACATCTATCACTATGACATGGCGAACCACCAAACATTGGACTTCGCTTCCGACATCGCGGGCCGTTACGAAATCGTAGAGAAAGGCGCGTTCCGCATCGGCATCATCGGCACAATCGGCGATAATCAAATCACCTCGATTGCCTCGCAATTCGCCGATGATTTCGTCTTTATCGACCCAATTCCCGTCATTAAGTCCATTTCCGATTATCTCCGCAATTCCCAGGCCTGCGATGCGATTATCCTTTCGCACCATGGCCGCCAAACCGAACTTCTCGACCAGGGATTGACCGCGGTTTCGCCGGATTCCGGGGCCCGTTATGTCGACGCCGTTTTCTGCGGACACAGCCATATCAATGAGTCCGAAACCGAAAACCGGGTCGCCTTCGTTCAGACGAGCGGTTATGGCACGACTCTCGATGAGATCGATCTGACATTGACCCGTCGCAACGGGGCCGTGACGGTCGCGACGTCGAATTACTCCACCAACGTGAATAGTTGGGGCACCTCCGATCCGACGGTGGCGTCCATCGTCCAAACCTACAAAGCCGTCTCCGATGAGGCGGGCCAAGAGAAACTCGCTCAAATCAACACCAATTTCGTCACCCGCGACCAAGCGTCGAACCTCTATGCCAGGGCGATTTATGAGGCCGCCAAAGCGGTGGACCCGGACATCCTCTTCGCCGGCGGGAACAACGCCCGCAGCTCGTTCTACGCGACTTCGGCAAGCGGAAAGAAATACATTACCTATGCCGACCTTTATAAGGGCCTGCCTTTCGATAACCAAATCATCATTGGGACGGTGACGGGGCGCGACATCATTCGCGAGATACCCTATTTGTATATTTATCGCGAATCGACCTCGGTCAAAGTCGAAGCGAGCAAAACCTACAAAGTGGCCTTGCTCGACTATGTCGCCACCCATCGGAACGCCAACCGAGAGTATGACTATTACCCCTCCTTTGTTCAGACCGACATCATCGAGGACATCATCGCCAAACCGGCATCCTCGACATATCCGAATTCGATGTCTCCAACCCGCATTTCGATCCGTCCTTGCTCAACTAGCGAAACTTGCTCGGGCGGTAGGGACTCCCTATAATTGAATGCGCTTTATGGTCCATTAGCTCAGTCGGTGAGAGCGAGCGCCTTATAAGCGCTAGGTCCGGTGTTCAAGCCACCGATGGACCACCAACCGAAAAACGCCCCCGAGTTCGGGGGTTTTTCTTACGAATCTCATCGCGCCAGATACCAAAAAGGAATATAATACCAACCACGGAGGCGTACCCAAGCGGCTGAAGGGATCGGTCTTGAAAACCGGTAGTGGGCGCAAGTCCAGCAAGAGTTCGAATCTCTTCGCCTCCGCCAGATAAAAACAAAGGGCCTTA
>CAMYXQ010000078.1 GCA_947303105.1 uncultured Caryophanales bacterium
GGTTTTGGATATCGATTGTTTTTCCAAGGTTTTCCAATCTCTTTTGGTTAATTGCATAGCCTTGGATCAAATAGTCTTTGAGGATTTTATTGGACCATTTCCTGAATAGAATGCCTCTCTGAGATCGGACTCTATAACCAACTGAAATTATTACATCAAGACTATATAAACCTGTAGGTTTATCGACGCCAGTAAATTGCGTTTTGCGCAAATTACCTTTTTGGGGCAATTCACCCTCTTTAATGATGTTTGAAATATGTCTAGAGACACGGCCAACGTCGACATTAAAGAGAAGCGCCATCTCCCCTTGTGTCAGCCAGACGGTCTCGTTTTTTGCATCGGCACGTACGTCCAACACAAAATCATTGTCTTCAAATTTTGCTATTTTGTAGTGTTCCATATATGTTCTCCTTTGTTCTGCAATCAGTTTAAAATGCCACCAACCCAAAGGGAATACTATGTACCATTTATGGTACATAACAGGAAAATAGTGTGATTCAATCAATATTCGAAAAGTTTGATCTAGGCTTGCCTGAATCAATGGACAACCGGATCCCTCATGATATAATTATGATATATTGAGGCATCTTATGGCAAACATCCGACCGAGCGCCGATCTGCGCAACCACTACAAAGAAATCAGCGAGTTCTGCAAAAGCACGAACGAACCCGTATATATCACCGTCAACGGCCGCGAGGACACTGCGGTCATTTCCGCATCCGCGCTCGATGAACTATATAAAACCATCGAATTGATGCAAAAGATCAACGTCGCCCTCACCGATCTCAAAACTGGCCGAGTCCTCAGCGCGGCGGATGTCAAAAAAGAGCTTCTATGAAGTATAAGCTGTTCTATACCCTCGCGGCTTTCAAAGACCTCGAGGAGATCAAAGTGTATTCCCTCGCCGCGAATCCCGGCGGTCCTTTGGATTGTATCCAAGCGATTCTGTCCAAATTGGATTCGCTCTGCGAATTCCCATTTTTGGGCAACGCCGTCAGCAACCCGACTCTCCAATATGCGAACTGCCGCTATTTAGTCTGCGAAAAGCACGTCGCCCTCTATCAGGTCGATGAATCCATCGGCAGCGTTTTCATTCTCCGCGTCTTATCCCATTTCCAAGACTGGAAACGGATCCTCGACAAAGGGCAAACAGAACAAGAAGAAAAAATCCCTCTTTAGAGGGATTAGAATCGAAGGAAGAATTTCATTCGCCGTTCATCGAGATTCCAGGTGTCGGCGATGACGAGGACGTCGGTGCTTTTGAACACCGGGTCAATATAACCATTCAATGAGATCGTCCCGCCGATGAGAAGATATCCTTTTAACAGACTCGGGATTTCGGCCTCATTGAGGGATAATCCATCGATGACGGGGAATTCGAACGCGTTTTTGGCCGCGCGGATATTGAATTTGGTATTGAGCGCATGCTCGCGCAAGTAGCCCCAACATTTGTTATAAACGGTGGGGTCGACGCCATGGAGGGAACAGGTGCCGATGAAATAACGCACATGGTTCGCTTTCGCGTAGTCGAACAGACCCTTCCATAACATGCCGATGACGCGGGGGTCTTTGCATTCGGGATGGACGACGGCGCGGCCGAGTTCGACGATGCCGTCGGGGTCGGCCTTCAAGGCATCGATGTCGAATTCTTCTTCGGTTTTGTAGCGGTGGCCCTTCATCGTTTTGGCAGTAGCCAAACGATAGGTGCCGACGATGGCCCCGGTCGCTTTTTCGATGACGAGGATCGAATCGGCGAGTTCGTCGAACCCATCATCGTCGATTCCGTCTTCGGGAAGCGAGGGGTCAAAGGCCCGCACCAAAAAGTCGTAACGCAGCCTCTGCGTTTCGCGTAGCTCTTCGGGATTGTTTTTATCTAAGAGACGGGCGATGAACTGATCGTTCTCGAAAGGTTCCATGGCGTTATCATACCCCAATTTGGGCGACAAACCGACAACGAATATCTCTTCTTTCCCGATTTGCGGCGAAACCCTTCGATGTCATCCGCGTTTTCCGGGTTTTTCAGCCTATTGATTTGGTCTCTTTCGGAGAAATTCTCATTGAGAATGAACCCATTTCTTTATACGATAGAGGACGTTATTTCATAGAGGTATTCCTATGGCTAAGTTCGTATTCGTCACCGGTGGCGTCGTTTCCAGTTTGGGGAAGGGCATTTTCGCCTCTTCTCTCGGTTTGTTGCTCAAGGGCCGCGGCATCAAAGTCTTCAACATGAAGTTCGACCCTTATCTCAACGTCGACCCAGGGACGATGTCCCCCTATCAGCACGGTGAGGTTTATGTCACCGCCGACGGGGCGGAAACCGACCTCGACCTCGGCCATTATGAGCGGTGGATCGTCAACGACTTGACCAAAGAATGCTCGATTACCTCTGGCAAGATTTATCTCTCCGTCCTCGAGAAAGAACGCCGCGGCGACTATCTCGGCGGAACCGTCCAAGTCATTCCCCATATCACCAATGAAATCAAGACGAGAATGCTGGCGACCGCGAATGTCTCCGGCGCGGACGTCGTCATCGTCGAAATCGGTGGCACCGTAGGTGACATCGAAGGTTTGCCCTACCTCGAAGCCATCCGTCAGATGCGCCAGGAACTCGGTTACGAGAACACGATGTTCTTCCATAATACCCTCGTTCCTTATCTCCGCGTCAGCGAAGAAAGCAAGACCAAACCGACCCAGCACAGCACCAAAGAACTTTTGGGTCTTGGCATCCAGCCCGATGCGATCGTTCTCCGCAGCGAAGTGTCTTTGAGCACCGATGCCAAGAACAAGATCAGCCTCTTCTGCAACGTCCAGAAAGGCGGCGTCTTCGAAGCCCTCGACCAGCCGGTCGTTTATGACTTGCCGTTCGCCCTTCACGAGCAGGGGCTCGATGACTACGTCATCCGCCACCTCCAGCTCAACGCCGATCCCGAACTCCATATCGAATACTGGGAAAAGTGGGTCGAAAGCGTCAAAGGCGCCAAAGAATCGGTCCGCATCGCCTTGGTCGGCAAATACGTCGAACTTAAGGATGCCTACCTCTCCGTCAAGAGCGCCATGACCCACGCCGGTTTCGCGATGGGCCACAAAATCCAAATCGACTGGATCAAGAGCAACGACGTCACCAAAGAGAACGCCGACCAGTATTTCGCCGATGTGGACGGCATCCTCGTCCCCGGCGGTTTCGGCGAGCGGGGCACCGATGGCAAGAAAGTCGCCATCGCCTATGCCCGCGAACATAAGATCCCCTTCCTCGGCATCTGTCTCGGCATGCAGCTCGCCCTCATCGAATTCGCCGAAAACGTCATCGGACTCAAAGATGCGAACACGACCGAATTCGATCCGCGCACCCCGTTCCCGATCATCGACTTGCTCCACGACCAGTATGTCGGCATCAAGATGGGCGGCACCCTCCGTTTGGGCAACTACCAATGTGATATCGCCCCGGATACCAAAGCGGCCGAACTATATGGAACGACCCCGGTTTTCGAACGCCATCGCCATCGTTACGAATTCAATAACGCCTTCCGCGAGCAGTTCGAAGAGAATGGCATCGTCTTCTCCGGCGTGAATCCTCAACGCAATCTCTGCGAAATCATGGAACTCAAAGACCATCCGTTCTTCATCGGCTGCCAGTTCCATCCGGAATTCACCTCCCGTCCTTTGGCCCCCAATCCCCTCTTCAAAGGCTTCATTTCGGCCGCAATTGACTATAAAAACGGCAAATAAACGAAATTTGCTGGGATTTTGTAGCAAATTTTGACGCCGATCGTCGCGAGACGGTTGGCGTTTTTCTTTCCTCATCGCCAGAAAAACCGCGCAAAACAAAACTATTTTGGTTTGCTATACGCGTGTAGGCGAATTATAATGGCATGCAGAGGAGCAATATAAACTATGAGAAAAGCATCTCGAATTATGTCTATTATTGCGGTGATTTTAACCGTCGCCGCTGCTGTGCTTTTGGTTGTGCATCCGTACATCTTTGCGAGTTTTACCGAAGGCCAGTATTTCGACAACATCATGGAAGGTTTATTGAAGCCAATGCTTGCG
>CAMYXQ010000079.1 GCA_947303105.1 uncultured Caryophanales bacterium
CCGACTTTGAGAATGTCGCACCGCAGCTCGGGGTGATCGGCGATGATCCTCCGTTCGATGGAGATTGGGGCATCGCCCATGAACAGCCACCGCTTGCCAAGGAATTCCAAACCGAGAACCAAGGACTTCGCATTCTCGTCATCCCCACCGTAACTGTTGTAGTTCACAAAGTGAAGGCGGCCGATTGTCAAGGGAAACGACTCGGCTGAATCGATGAAATGCGACACATCGAAATGGGACATCAATGAGGATGCCGCCCCGATGTGATCGAAGTCGCCATGGCTGGCGATGAGATAGTCGATGTGGTAGATCCGTTGCCTTCGTAAATAAGGGATATCCACCTCCGCAGCCATATCGAAAGAATTGACTCCGCCCGTATCGATCATCACCGTTTTCAATCGATCGCGGATGATGATCGCATCGCCCTGGCCGACATTAAGGAAAGTCACCTGGCCGGAGACAAGATTGTACAAAGGCGATGCATTCAAGGCAGCGATGACGGCGAAGGTCGCCGCTGCATGCTTGGCATAACGGCCGAATCCACCATCCAAAAGGAACAAGGAGGCAACCAATAAAACGTGATACAGAATGATAAGAGCCTCGCCGTTGTAACCGAAAATCGGCAATGAAAGATTCGCATTCGATAAGAAACTCAGTACGGCGCGGATCCCTTTGGCATAACCTCCGAGCAACTTCGGGAACGGCAGGGTGAAGAAACTGACTTCGGATAGAAACAGAAACGGGGCGATAAATGGAAAGAAGAGAAGGCGAAAGAGAGGCGCGAGCAAAGACAACGAACCGCGGCCGATTGCAATCGGAAGAAGGAACGCCTCCATCAGGAGGCGCGATGCAAAGAACCGCTTGGTCTTATCGGATATGCTTCCGATCAATGGGCCTGATAAAGTAAAGACGAGCGATAACCCGTATCCGTAGAAGAACCCGCTTTGAAGGGCCGCCCATGGATAGAAAATGAGCAAGGTCCCGGCATTCAACGCAAGCAGCTGAATCTTATTGAGCGATTGGCGTTTGAACACCACCGCATGAACCTCGCGGAGAAAGACGCGCCAGACGCCGATCTTGGCTGGAGCGAAAAGCAAGAAAGGGCCGAGGGCAAGAAAATGAAGGAAAGCGGTCGTCCCTTCGTTCCGGAACACTTTCTTACCGACGTGATCCAAAGCCCGGATATAAAGGGACAAGAAGATACCGCCGTTCGATAAAGTCGCATATAGGCCCATCGCCGAAATCGAGTTAAAAATGGGGTCAGAAGAGTCGCGATGATTGAAAACGATCGCGTCAATCCAGGTCGCCGTATTGTCATCAAAGGCGGAGAGAAACTCCAACTCGGCAGACCTCAAACGGAACGGTCGATTGAATATTGACAAAATCTCACTTATTTTCAGTTCATAATGGACGCCTTTGGTATTGAGATAATTGGCAAAGGAGAACCGCCCTTCGTATTCGGTAAACCGCAGGAGGGATGATTCGCCTTTGATATTTAATAAATCGCCGACTTCACGAATGGTGTTCTTCTCGGCGACGTAATAGGTGATGCCACCGCTATGAAAAAGGAAGTAATTCGCCTTGACCTCGACCACGATGCCGCGATGGACGGAAACGGATGCCGATTGAAGAAAGGCGGATGGCAATATCCCGAGGACGGCCCCGACGATGAGGGCGAGGCAAAACCCCCTCTTTTTCTTTAGAAGCGATATAACGGCCGAAATTAGGAGGATTAGGCAATATGCCATCCCAGTGAGCGAAAAGCCGCAGAACCACGCTCTGGCGCCCAAAATGAAGCCAAAGACGACTCCGCCGAAGGTCGCAAAGAACTCATTCGAAAATCTGAACGAAATTCTTGATCTTCTCGAACGTCGCATTGCCGATGCCGGATACGTTCTTTAGTTCTTCGATGCGCCGGAACCGACCATTGCTCTGGCGATAGGCGATGATAGCCTGGGCGACGGTCGAACCAATCGAACTCACTTCCATGAGTTTGGCTTTGTCGGCCGTGTTGATGTTGACCTTGGCGATCGGCTCCGTGGAACAGGTATTCGTGTTGTCGTATAGAGGGGCGATGTAGAAGCTCATCTTGTTTTCGAGCAAGAAGTCCCCGTCATAGGCTTTGGGGTCGGCATTCGTGGTCGCGCCTCCGGCCGCGAGGATAAGGTCGCTCAGAACGGAATCGATGGGTAAGACGTAAGTCCCTCCGTTTGGGTAGTTTTTCATAACTTCCCCGGAGATGGAGACGGTTATGGTTTGGGATTCGCTGGACACGACTAGAGTCGTGCCGGCATTGTTGATGACGGATCGGGCTTTTTCCGCGGCGGCGAAAGCGACGATGCCGACGATCGTCACGATGAGGGCGACGATGATGAGTTTGGTCATAGATTTCTCCTTTCACCTATGAATAGACAAAAAGAGAGAAATTTGACCGAAAAGTTATAAAAAAAGCCAAAACAATCAAAGTTTGATCGGTTCTGACGCAATGCCTTTTTTGAGATTATCGGCGGAACGATCGATCGTCTCGAGGGTGTTCTCAGAAATCTCAAAGGGAGGAACGAGAACGCGCGGCGAAAGGATGACGCGACCATCATCCAATTCTTGAACGCTGTAATAATCGTACTTCGCGCCGCGAAGGGTGATTCTTTTCTTGGAATCGACCTTGGCGTCATACATTAATGCGATCGTTGCCATAACGTTGTTCTCCTGTGGGATATCCCACCATATTTTAACAACCATTTCTTTTTCTTTCAACTGGGGTGGCCGCGGTTCTCTCAGAACCAATTTCTCCTTTCACCTATGAATAGACAGAAAGAAAGGGATTTGACCGCCTTTGTGAGAAGAAAAGAAAAAGGATGCCTGTGGCATCCTCATTTTTTATCTTTATTTCGATAGGAATGGCTCAAAGGCGTTCGCGAAGAGATGTCCGAGTTCAATCATCGACGCGGAATCATAATGGGCCGTATCGGGATTATGAGTCGGCTCTAAGTGGGTATGCAGGCCTTCTTCGATCGTATCGATATAGATGTTGTTGTCGCTTAAGGCCGCGAAGCGGACTTTGGCGGCATTGACTTCGCGGTAGTACTGCCATTGCTCGGAATCGCTGATGCCGGCATCGATGAACGGGACATCCGTGTCGCCCGCGTATTGGCGTAAGTCCGCGCGGATATTGGCCGCGAAGGTCGATAGGTTATCGAAATACGTTTCGTAGTAGTTGAGCCAGGCATCGCCCTCGCCTTGCATCCAGCAGAACGCGCGGATGGTCGGGATGTAGCCTTTGGCTTTGAGGTGTTGGATCTGAAGGGCGATGTAATCCATCATCTTCGGATACATCGGGGACGTCTTGTTCATCCAGTCATCTTTGAGATTGCTGGCCCCGCAGGCGAACTTGATGAGGAAGAGCTTATTCGCATAACGTTCGTGGAGGGTTTCGGCGATGCCGATCTCCGGACCGAAGGTTAAGGTCGAATTGCCTTGGCCGAGTTTGACGTCGGTGAAGTTCTCCCGCGGCGAGGCGTTTTGGGAGAAGAACTGTTTGTTTTCGTCTTTGGTATACGAATCGAAGGCGATTTGGATCTCGGGGTAGTCGTTCGCGTACTCGCGATACTTATCCGCCCCCATCGTATCATAAAGATACGAATAGTCGCTGCAGCCGACCGCGTTGGATTGGCCGGAGATGACGACGACGTCGACGGGGATCGTCGGTTCGATGGTTGAGGACGTTTCGCTGGATGTAGAAGGGGCGCAGCCGGCTAAGGCAAAAGCACTACAGGATGCCATAAATAATCTCACATGCTTATTCATATAAATAAGGGTAGCAAAAATAAATGGAAACTGGGTGAAAAAGAGATAAACAAGATCAATACAAAGGGTTGGTCAGTATGAAGGCCATCCCTTCCGGGGTGCATCCCTTTTCCATGTACCAAGCGAAGTCTTCTTC
>CAMYXQ010000080.1 GCA_947303105.1 uncultured Caryophanales bacterium
TGAGCAACTGCCCTTCGTAATCTTCGAGGGAGCCGCGGTCGATCGAGGCGGCGAGTCGCGGGTCGATCGGAAGCTCGTCCAAAGCCGGTAAACCGAAGGTCGCCGCGATGCGGGCTTTGCCCTCCCCATAGATGGCGATTCTCTCGTTGCAGTGGGGGCACTGCATATAAGCCATGTTGGTGACCACGCCGAGCAGAGGGACGTTCATATCCAAAGCCATGCGGATCGATTTGCCGACGATGAGGCTGACCAAATCCTGGGGGCTGGTCACGATAATCGCGGCATTGACGGGAATCTGCTGGAAGACGGTGAGGGGGACGTCGCCGGTTCCCGGCGGCATATCGATGAGGAGATAGTCCAACTCGCCGTAATACACGTCGGTGTACATCTGGCCGACCAGACCGGCGATGAGAGGTCCTCGCCAGAGGACGGGATCCCCGGCATCCGGCAATAAGAGGTTCACCGACATGACGGCGACGCCCTTCTTCGATTTGCGCGGGTAAATGCCGTGCTCATCGGCTTCCGCCATGCCGAGGATGCCAAAGGCCTTCGGGATGCTCGGTCCGGTCACATCGGCATCTAAAATGCCGACTTTGTAGCCTTTCTCGGTTAATTCCTTGGCGAGAAGGGAAGTGACGAGGCTCTTGCCGACGCCGCCTTTGCCGGAGATGATGGCGATCGTTTTCTTGATCGAGGTCATCTCATTGGTCTTGAGTTTGGCGATCTCGGTACGGGCGGAGCAGCCTTCCACGCCGCAGGAAGCGCATTGGTGATTGCAATTCGTATCGCTCATAAAGGGACTCCTGTATAATCAATAAAGATTATGCGACCCGAGAACGAGAAAACAAAAAGAAAAGAGCCTTCCAGCGATCGCGATATGCTCCGCGAGCACGAATACGAGCCCCAGAGTTCGTCCGATTACGGTTCCTCCGACTATCGGGACTCCTATGATGCCGCCTAAGGCGGTTTTTGCTTGCCAAAAGCCGTTAGTCGCGTAGAATACTAGTTGCCTTGGGGTGTAGCCAAGCGGTAAGGCATCGGACTCTGAATCCGAGATGCACTGGTTCAATCCCAGTCACCCCAGCCAATCGCAAATCAGTGATGCGCCGAACGCGCATCATTTTTTTATCCGCGGAAACAAAAAAGTGGCCAATGGCCACTTAATTATTCCAGAACAACCAGGGCTTTGACGATTTCGATCATCTGGTTGAAGTCGCGAAGAGACAAGAACTCGTAACGCCCGTGGTGGTGGTAGCTGCCGGTGCCGAGGTTCGGGCACGGGCAGCCGAGGAAGGAGAAGGTCGCTCCGTCGGTGCCGCCGCGGATCGGGTTGTAGACCGGTTTGATGCCCAACGAGCGGAACGCTTTCTCGGCGTGTTCGAGGGCGCGCGGATCGGCGTCGAGCACCTCTTTCATGTTGCGGTAGTCGTCTTCGATCTTGACCGACACGACCGCGCCGGGGTGACGTTCTTCGAGAACGCGAGCCGCCTTATGGAATTCTTCTTTTTGCTTTTCAAGCAAGTGGCGGTCGTGGTTGCGGATGATGTAGTGGAGTTCGGCCTTTTCGACTTCGCCGGTAACGAAGGTGAGATGGTTGAATCCTTCGCGCATCTCCGTCTTCTCGGGCCGGTCTTTGGCCGGCAATAAAGCGTCGAATTCGCCGGCTAATCTCGCGGCGTTGATCATCTTGTCCTTCGCTTCGCCCGGATGGATGGACGCGCCTTGGATATGGATGTCCGCGTGGGCGGCGTTGAAGTTCTCGCATTCAATGAAATTCGGTTCGGCCCAGTCGATGGTGTAACCCCATTCGGCGCCGAATTTCTCGCGGTTGAAGTGTTCCGGGCCGCGGCCGATTTCCTCGTCTGGGGTGAAAAGGATCGCGATGGGGTGATGCTTGATATGGGGGTGGTGGACCAAGTAGTCGAGAACTGCCATGATGATCGCGTCGCCGGCCTTGTCATCGCCGCCGAGCAAGGTGTCGCCCGAGGTGACGACCAAGCTGTCGCCGATGTGGTTCTTCAACCGCGGGAAGCGGTGGGGATCCATCGAGAATTCGTCGTTAAGACGAATGACTCCGCCGTCGTAGTTCTCGATGATCTGCGGGCGGACGTTCGCGCCGCTGATCTCGAGGGCGGTGTCGACGTGGCTGTTGAGGCCGATGGTGGGAAGGCCTTTTTCGCCCGGCAGCCAGCCGTACACGCGGCCGTATTCGTCGAGTTCGGCCTTGATGCCGAGCTCATGCAGTTCGTGCAATAACAAACGCGACAGATCGAGCTCTTTCTCGGCGCTCGGGGTCGCCTCGCTCGTATCGTCGCTTTGGGTATCGATTTTGACGTATCTAAGGAATCTATCCAGGGCATTTTCCATCGTTTCGCCCTCCTTCTAGACGTGCCTATGTTAATTTATATTAACAGATTGTCAAACAATTCTTGACAGTCGCCCGAATTGTCGTAAGGTTGACGCGAGGTAACTACCATGAAAGAAGAAAAAGAACTGCTCGGCGCCCTCGACGAAGGGGCGACCGAATCGATCCTCGGCTCCTATAACGCCGACCCGAAAAACCGCGTGGCCCGTCACGCCCTATCGAAAACCCAGATTTCCACGATCGCCTTCGACCCCCAGAGCGTCCCTTCCGTCGAAATGAATTATTCGACCGAAGTGCCCTCGATGGCGGTCACCAACCAGAGAGCCTCCGGCCGTTGCTGGATCTTCGCCGGGCTCAACATCCTCCGCGAGATCATCGCCCCGAAGTTAGGGCTAAAAGAGTTCGAATTGTCGCAGAATTACATCGCCCTCTATGACAAAATCGAGAAGGCGAATTTCGCCCTCGAAACGATCGTTTCCTTCCTCGGCCGCGACCACGATGACCGCGAGTTCCGCCACGTCTTATGCTCCCCGGTCGCCGACGGCGGTCAGTGGGATATGTTCGTCAATCTCGTCAAGAAATACGGCCTCCTTCCGAAGAGCCAATTCCCCGAGACTTTCCAGTCCGAGAACACCCAGCAGGGTGACTTCCTCGTCAACGCGGCGATCCGCGATTACGCCGCCAAGGCCAGCCACCTCAAAGAGAAAGGCGCTCCCCTTGCGGTCCTCCGCCTCCTCAAAGAGGAGACCATCGCCAAAATCTATCACATGTTCCTCTCCTTCTTCGGCGTCCCGCCTAAGTCCTTCGACTTCGAGTGGACCGACGTAGACGGCAAATACCACATCGAGAAAGGCTTGACTCCCAAGGCCTTCTTCGAGAAGTACGTCGGCGATGAGATCGACGAATACCAGTCGATCATCAACTCCCCGACCAAGGACAAACCCTTTGGCAAGAACTACACGATCGACCATCTCGGCAATGTGGTGGAGGGCAAACCCATCAACCATCTCAACTTGCCGATGGAACGCATCAAAGAACTCATCATCAAGCAGCTCAAAGCCGGCTATCCCGTCTGGTTCGGCAGCGATGTGTCCTTCTACCGGAACCGCGAGCATTTCGCCTGGGATGACAAATCGATGGATTACCGTTCCCTCTTCGGCTTTGACATCGACTTCGACAAGGCCGACATGCTCGACTACTGGCACAGCGCCATGAACCACGCGATGGTCATCGTCGGGGTCAACGAGAAAGACGGCGTCCCCAACCGTTGGAAAATCGAAAATAGTTGGGGAAGCGAGGTTGGCAAGAAAGGCTACTACGCGATGTCGGCTTCCTGGTTCGACAAGTTCGTCTATCAGGCGGTCATCCGCAAAGAGTTCCTAAGCGAAGAAGAACGCAAGGCCTGCCTTGAAGAGCCGACCCACCTCCGTCCGTGGGACCCGATGGGCACCTTGGCCGACTAAAAATAGATACCGCCATCTGGC
>CAMYXQ010000081.1 GCA_947303105.1 uncultured Caryophanales bacterium
CGCTATTCGGCACCGCAAAGAATGGAAAACGGTGTTCGCCCGTGAGAAGGTCATCGCCGATTTCATTAACCTCGCTTTCGGCTTCGCGCTGAACGCCATCGCCGCTTTATTCATTCTGATCTTCGCCGGTAAAGCAACGCTTTATTCGTCGTTCTTGCTCTTCTTCGTATCGGAAATTTTCTTCCTCCTCGTCCGTCCCTTCGACATCATTCTCCGCTACAAAAAAGAAGGAACCATCGATCGCAAACGGGTAATCTTCGCCGGACTGGGAACCATTCTTCTTCTGCTTGAAACCTTTGTCCGGTGGACGCCAGAACGGTGGAGCTTGATTTCGACCATCCTAAGAATTCCACGATTCAGGTCGTGGTCGGCATCCGTCCGGAAGGCGAAACCGACTTCTATGACATCGCCACCCATTACATCAACGGCACCTATGACTATTTCGACATCCTCGGAATCGGCGTTCAAACCGCCGGGACCCGGGTGCGGCTCAAATTCACTTTCGATGCCGCCCGATTCAATGCCGACCAGACTGCCGTGCTGACCGGGATTCACCTCAATAGCAAGTTGCCGTTCGATCCATCTTTCGTGCGAACCGCCTTCCTTTTGACGGCGGCCGCCATCGTGGTGTATGCCATTCCGATCGCCAATAAAATCAAGGCAAAATCCCCATCGAAATTAATTTATGCTGGTTTTGCGGGGGTTTTTGTCGTCACTCTTGCGGTCGTTATTGCGGTGGTTTCCGGGCAAAAAGACGCTTATTCTTTGTCTTATCCATTGACCCAAGCTCAGCTCGATACGCGTCAAGTCGACATATTCGTGCGCCTATTCGACGCTTTCAAGAAAGGGCAATTCCATCTGGATGCGACCGTCAGCGAGGCGATGGCCAATACGGCTGAGCCATGGGTGACGCCACGGAATTTTGGTTACTACCTTTGGGACCATGCATACTACAACGGTAAATACTATTGTTATTACGGGTGTTTGCCGGTCTTGCTGATATCCTTCCCGTTCTATTGGCTGAGCGGAAGGGTCCCGAACGCGTTCGCACTCCAACTATTTGGCCTGCCGTTCCTCATCCCCGCCTTCCTTTTTGTCATCCACGAGCTGTACCTGACGTTCAATAAACGGAAGATCCATTATCCGACCTATTTCGTTTTATGCGCTTGCGCGTCTGTCCTTGCTCTTTCGGTCGCATTATGCACGTACAAGGATGGGGCTTATCATGAAGCGGTCTACCATGTGCCCAACGTCTTTGGTCTGGCGATGGCGGACCTCTTCCTCGGATTCGTGTTCCTTGCGTACCGCAGCGATAAATATCGCCCCGTCTTCATGCCTTTCAGCGGCCTCTTCTTCGTTTTCATCGTCATGAGCAGACCTTCGTTGGTGTTCTTGCTGGCCATCGCGGCCCCCTTCTATCTCTCGATGCTCATCCGCAAGAAACGGACCTGGAAGCAAAAAGCCCTCGATTTCCTGCCGATGATCGCGGTTCTCATCGCCGGGGCGGCTTTCGTCTGCTACTACAACTACGCCCGTTTCGATTCGATCACCGAATTTGGCCAATCCTACCAGTTGACCGTCGCCGACCAACGGCATCTCACCTACGCCGCGGACAAGTTCTTCCCGTCGATCATCCATTTCTTCTTCAACGGGCCGCAATTCAATAAGGGATTCCCATACATCACCGCTTCGGTGATGCGCCTTTCCTTCGACAATTGCCCCTATGTCCAGAATTACCTCGGCATCGGTTTGATCCCCGTCTTCTGGCTGGCGATCGTGCTGCCGTTCCTATTCCGCAAGGGCGATGACCGCGAACTGCGGTGGTTTGGCTATATCTTCCCGTTCTTATTGATTCTTATGGCGTTTACCACCTACTCGAAGGCCGGCATCTGCGCCCGTTACATGATCGAACTATATCATGTGGCCACGCTAGGTTCGCTCGCGGGCATCATTGTTTTAGCCAACCGATTCAAAAAAGATGAGGTCGTCCCTCATCAGTATTTCTATGCGATTTCCGCGGTGCTCGTGGTGAGCCTCTTCGTCACCTTCTCGGTCGCGTTCGATCGCTTCGACGGCATGGCCGAAGGCGATATGGGCGGCTTATTGCTCCATATCCGCAAGATCTTCGGCATCACGAATCTATAAAGATTCGATTTTCGCTTTTTGCTCGGCCTTGCTCCGCTTGGCCTTTTTATTTTTATGGATGCCGATACCCAATAGGCATAAAACCACAAGGAACGCGAAGACGGCGACGCCAAAGGAGACATAGCCGCCCGTCGATCCCCAAAGGACCGCTGCGAAGGCGATGGGGATGCTTTCGAGGGCGAGGAGGCACAGGGCCGCTTCGCCGAACGCCCGCAACGGGTGATAACGGTAATGGCTGCGGTGGATGAGACGGAGCACTTTGATGCCGTCCTTGACCGTGTTGAGTTTGGAAGAGCTGCCTTCGGGACGATCGCGATACTCGATGGTGTAACTGGTGATTCTCAGATCGTTCTCGATGGCATAGATCGTCATTTCGGTCTCTATCTCGAATCCATTAGATTCGATAAGGAATGATTTCACATAGCGGCGCGAGAAGGCGCGGAACCCGGTCATGACATCGGAGATCTTCTGATGGAAGAAGAGGCGGATGCCCGAACGGACCACTTTGTTGCCGATGCCGTGAAAGGCGCGTTTGTTCTCGGTGAAATAGGCGCCGGACAAACGATCGCCGATCGCCATGTCGGCCCCGTCTTTGAGAACGGAGTCCGCTAAGAGCGGAGCGGCTTCTAATCCATAGGTATCATCCGCGTCGACGATGATGTAGCATTCGGCTTCGATCTGCTCGAACATCGCTCGGACGACGTTGCCTTTGCCCTGTTTCTTCTCGTAACGGATGATCGCGCCGGCTTCGGTCGCTTCTTTGACCGTGTCGTCGGTGGAGTTGTTGTCGTATACGTAAATCGCCGCTTCCGGAAGGGCGCGCTTGGCATCCTCGACCACTTTGCGGATGGTGAGGGCTTCGTTGTAGCAAGGAATCAAGACGGCGATTTTGTCCATGGCCCCTATTATATGCCTTTCTCGCTCTTTCCTTAAAGGAAATGATATTTGCTATAATAACGCCATGGAAAATCGCGTCATTTTGCTCCGCTTAGCCGATTTGGCCGAAAACGAAGAAGCCATCCGCGCCGTCGTCGATCCTCTGCGTTTAGCCAAAGCCGATCGATTGATCAAACACGAGGACCGCCTCCGTTCCCTCGGCGGCGCCCTTCTTTTAGAAGCGTTCACCGCGCCGGGCCTCATCTTCTACGGCCCGTCCCGCAAACCCTATAAAGACCAACCCCCGTTCTTCAATCTCTCCCATTCGGGGGATTTCGTCGGCATCGCTTTATCCGATGAGCACGAAGTCGGGCTCGATATCGAAAAGCCCCGTCCTTATGATTCCGCTTTAGCGGACCGTTGTTTCGGGTCGGAGGAAAGACCGTTCGTGAGCGACGAAGCCACCTTCTTGTTCCGGTGGACCCTCAAAGAGGCCGCCTATAAGTTTTTCGGCAATGGTCTGGGTGACCCCCTCCATCAGCAAGTCATCCTCGAAGACGGCGGCCGTTGCTCGGTCGCGACCGTCCCCCTCCATTACCAAAGCCTCCGCGTTGAGGAATATTCGCTCAGCGTCGTCAGCGACGTCCCGCCCGCGATGAGCGTCGAAATCAAAACGGTGGGGGATCTTCTCGCCTCCATCAGAGATAAGTAAGCGGTTTCCCGCTCGGTCAAGTTGCTTTGAGGCCCTTTCGAAGGTAATATTTCACCGTGAAATATTTCACGTGGA
>CAMYXQ010000082.1 GCA_947303105.1 uncultured Caryophanales bacterium
AACTGTTCGACACCTTCGACCGGCATCTGACCGAACAGGGCTTTCAGGCTGTCAAGGGGCAGATTGTGGACGCGAGCATCGTGGCAGTCCCCCGGCAGCGCAACACGCGGGAAGAAAACGAGGCGATCAAAAAGGGCAACTGGGTCGGTTTCCACTATGTGGACTATGACTAGAACGGCTACGAGATCTTCCGTTATAACGACTATGTCTATCACCGTTCGCCCTGCTACCTCATCAATAACTTCGGCAAGTACTATTTGCTCGCCTATGGCCGCCATCACGACGCGGTGGAGACCTACCGGGTCGACTACATGAAGGACGTCTACGTCATGGAAGACCGCGAACGCGTCGATCCCAAGAACCTCAAAGAGTTCGCCCCATATCATTCGATCACCGAGTATCTGAATGACCACATCTATATGTTCGGCGGTCCCAGCGTCCACGTGACGATGGCGTTGAAGGGTCCGTATGTCATCCAGTACATCTACGACTGGTTTGGCAAGAATGCCAAAATCCGCAAGAAAGACGACCAACTCCTCGCCGAAGTGAAGTGCAACGAAAAGGCCTTCTTCTACTGGGTCATGCAGTACGGCGAGCACATCAAAGTTCTGAGCCCCCAGTCGATGGTGGACAAGGTCAAAAAGGCCGCCGAAGCGATCTTGAAACAATATGAGTGATGTCCCATAAAAAGGACACGCGATCTGTTATTGTATCCTCAGGCGGGCCACATTTAGCATTGTGTATACCTCCTTCCTTGACCAGTCATAACAGGCCCGTCCTTCCTTTCTTGCCCCCGCTAATGTCTCTTCCCTTTCCGGCGGGGGTCTTTTACAATGAACGTGAGTTCCAAAAAGAAAGGATCAACAATCAATGAAAAAAATCTTAATCGGCGTCCTCTCCCTCGTCGCGCTTGCCGGTCTTGCCTCTTGCGAGCTTCCCGGCTCCGACCCGTTGACCGAAGAGCAGTGGGCCGTCGCCAAACACAGCCAAGTCAAGCTTTACGATGACATGGACAACTTCACCATCGAGACGTCCGGGGCTGGCGCGAAAGCCACCTACCACGTCGTCGGCGGCGTCATCGAAGCGGTCGGCGCCCATCCGACTTATGCCAAAGGCACGAACACTTCCACCGGGATCTCTTATGTCATCACCTACTATGACGACAGCACCGGCACCGCCCCTGGCTACTATGACACCGAAGGTTATTCGCAGTCCCTTCTCGACCATTCGGCCTTCGACAACCTCATCGGCCCGATGTTCTACGCCGCGGCGATCGACGGCATCGAATACGACGAAGTCGTTTGGAAGGCCAAGAAGAGCGGCCGCTACGTCGCCAGCGCCGTCCTTGACGCCGAGCTCGGCCTCAACGTCACCGCCTATATCACCGAACAACTCCTCGTCGACGAATTCGTCGTCACCAGCGAAGGCGCCTCTTTTACCGTCAAGATCAAGGATGTCGGCACGACCGGGGCCATCACCATCCCCGAAGTCCTCGGCCACAAAGCCCTCGCCGACTAAAACACGGAACAAAAAAAGCCCGGATTTCCGGGCTTTTCTTTTCGTTTTCCTTAGGCTTTCTTTTTGTTCGGAAGGAACGGGGTGACGATGCAGAGGACGCCGTAGAGGGCGACGACGATGCCGATGATGATCCAGAAGGCTTCGTGGAAGTCGGCGACGCCGATGTAGAGGCCGGCGAGGACAGCGAGAGCCGCGCCGATGATCAGCTGGAAGATGCCGGAGACGACGAGTCCCTTGATGAGGCTATAAACGCCATAGAGGACGAGCGCGCCGCCGAGAGCGATCAAGAGGATCATGATGAAGGCGATGAGGGCCGCGACGGTCAGGAATTCGACCAAGAAGCAGATACCGACGGAGACGAGGGCGCAGAAGCCGAGGAGCGAGCCGAACGGAAGCGGTTCTTTCTTCGAAAGGGCGAGGACGGTCAGAACGCCAAAGGCGACGCCGCCGACGAGGCAGAGGATGCCGAAGGTCAGATCGAGGACCGATTCGCCGCCGAAGACGGCAAGCAAGACGCCGAGGACGACGAGGACCGCGCCTTCGATGATGTAACGGATCTTTTGGTTTTTGGACATAGTTAATTTGTTTTCCTTTCGGCAAGCAATATACACCTTTCCGGCGAGAAAGCAACATGCGCCCGCTTGATGAAGAAACGCGAAAGTCCTAGACTAAAATCAACTAGAGGACACAAAACCATGGCAAAAACCTATCACATCTCCAAACACCCGAGCGGCAAGTGGCAAGTCAAGCTCGCCGGCGGGGAAAAAGCGATCAAACTGTACAACACCCAAGCCGAGGCGATCGCCGCGGCCAAGGCGATGGCCGACAACCAGGACGGCTCGATCCGCGTCCACAGCAAAGCCGGCAAGATGCGCAAGGCCTAATTGGCAAAACGAAGAAAAAGGGGCTTCGGTCCCTTTTTTAGTTTGCGCAAAGAACAATTGACAATCGCGCCAACGCGTATAATATGCCCCCTAGGAGCAGACGCATGATCCGGTTACTCAAACGACTGAACGGCATCGATTGGACCCTCGTGGTCTTGATCCTCGCTTTCAGCGTCCTCCAGGTGTGGTGCATGATGCTCCTCACCGACAGCATCCAGGATCTCATCGCCTCGATCACCCGCATCTCGTATCACAACCACCCCGAGAGCCTCGGCCAAGAACTCTACGCGATGTATATGGATCTCGGCGGTTCCTGGGAGGCGGTGAAAGCCGCCTTGCCCGGCCTTGGACTCACCCCCGAAGCCGAAGCCAACGTCCTGGCGGTGGCGGATGCCTCCACGAGCGAAATCTGGCATAATGCCCTCTTGCTCCTCGCCTTCGCGGCCGGGGCGACCGGCTGCCAGGTGGTGACCGCCTTCTCCGCGGCGAAGATTTCATCTTCCCTCGCAACGCGAACCCGTCACGACATCATCCGGGCCATCGACTCTTTCTCCTTGGCGGAGACCAATCGCTTCACCGCGGCCTCTCTCGTCACGAGAAGCACCAACGACATCAACCAGGTGCAGTTTTGCTACCTGTTCTTATTCCGCACCCTGTTCTCCGTCCCGGTGACGGCGATCTGGGCGATCTGCAAGATCCAAGCCTCGTCTTTTGAGCTCACTTGGGTCACCGTGATCGCCGTCGTCCTCCTCGTCATCGGCGTCGGCGTCACGATGGGCATGCTCATCCCCAAATTCCGCATCGTCCAGAAACAGGTCGACCGCCTCAATCTACAAACCCGCGAGAATGTGGCAGGCGTCCGCGTCATCCGCGCCTACAATGGCGAGACCTTCCAAGAAGAGAAGTTCGACAAAGCCAACAAAGATCTCTACAAACTCAACCGGTATATCGGCAATATCTTCGCCGTGATGATGCCGGCGATGACCCTCCTCATGAACGGGGCGTCCCTGGCCATGTACTGGATCGGCGCCCATCTCATCAACGCCGGGACCGTCGATTATGCGACGGTGGCGGCCTTCATGATGCTATCGAGCCAAGTCATCATGGCCTTCCTCGGCCTCCTATTCATGCTGGCCTTCCTCCCGCGTGCCGCCGTTTCCGCCCGCCGCATCAACGAAGTGCTCGACACCAAGCCGTCCATCGCCTCGCCGGAAGCCCCTGTCACCCCCAATGAAAGCGGCACGATCGTCTTTGACGATGTCTGCTTCCGTTACGCGGACGGCGATAACGACGCCCTCAGCCATATCTCCTTCGAAGCGAAGAAAGGCGACACCATCGCCGTTCTCGGCGCGACCGGCTCAGGCAAGACAACCTTG
>CAMYXQ010000083.1 GCA_947303105.1 uncultured Caryophanales bacterium
TCCCCGCCGTCGATTTTGATCGAGGTGAGGCCTTTTTCGGTCGAAACGCTGCAGGTGGCGAGGTTCGGATAGGCCACTTCGCGGGAAGTCAAGGAGTTGCCTTCCTCGTCGATGATCGAAATCTTCTCGAGCGGGAGATAGATGTCCATGACGTCGCCGGATTTGATTTCCTGGCGTAACGGCATGCGGTAGACGACGAATTCCTCGACCCCTTCAATGTGGGCGTACACGAGGTTGTATTTCGTTCTCTTGGTGACAAAGTCGACCTTGGCGGACAGCTTGAGGGCGTCCTCGCGCGGCTCGATGGCGATGAATCCCGGCTTGATCAGCAGGTGGCGATCGACGTCTTTCGCGGCGTCGAGCTGATGCTCGATGAAGTCATCTTCCAAAGGAAGGGTCGCCTTGCCGATGACGATGTTTTTGCTTTCGAGGCGGCACGGCAGCTTGTTGAAGGACGGCATGCCGATGAGGGAGGCCTCGTTGTCCTTATCAAATAGATAAGCCTTGTCTTTGAGGAATTCGAGATGGATGGTGTCGCCGACGTGGACGTCGCCGCTCAAAGGGGTGCGGATGACGACGTGGCGTTTGTGGTTCTCGATCGTCGAATGGATGAGGGTGCCATCACCGAGCTGTTCCACCGCCTCGACGTAGGCCGAGATGCCTTTGTCGCTGATGCGGACATAGTCCGGGCGGATGCCGAAGAGAACTTGCTTCCCGTCTTCGAGGTTGAGGGCGCGGATCTGCTTGGCGTTCTCCTCGCTGAATTCGACGCGGTTCTCCTCGACGCCTTCGAGTTTGACGGCGACTTTGCCGCCGCTTAAGTCGAGGGTCGATTCGATGATGTTCATCTGCGGGCTGCCGAGGAAGGTGGCGACGAAGAGATTATCGGGATCCTCATAGAGGGCGATCGGGTCATCGGCCTGCTGGATGAAGCCTTTGTTCATGACGACGATGGTGTCGCCCATCGTCATCGCCTCGACCTGGTCATGGGTGACATAGATGAAGGTCGTCTGCAGTTTCTCGTGCAGTTTGGTGATCTCGGTGCGCATCTGGACGCGGAGTTTGGCGTCGAGGTTGGACAAAGGCTCATCGAGGAGGAAGACGTTCGGGTCGCGGACGATGGCCCGTCCGAGGGCGACGCGCTGGCGCTGGCCACCGGAGAGTTCCTTCGGTTTGCGATCTAAAAGATCGCTGATTTCAAGGACCTCGGCGGCTCTGGTCACTTTCTCTTTGATGACCTCGGGTTTCTCGTGGCGGAGTTTGAGGGAGAAGCCCATGTTCTGATAGACGGTCATGTTCGGGTAGAGGGCGTAGCTCTGGAACACCATCGCGATGTCGCGGTTCTTGCTCTCGAGGTCATTGACGCAGACGTTGTCGATGTAGAGCTGGCCGGACGTGATGGCTTCCAGGCCGGCGATCATACGCAAGGTCGTCGATTTGCCGCAGCCGGAAGGGCCGACGAGAACGACGAACGATTTGTCCTTGATCTCGAGGTTGAAATCGTTGACGGCTCGGACCCCGCCCGTGTACACCTTGTAGATGTGCTTTAGTGATAAACTGGCCATGGTTTATTCTCCTTTATCTTTCGATAAACCCCTGCGGTACTCCGCGGGATAATGCTCCTTGTTGATGAATTTGTCGAACATGTATAGATCGTTGAGGAAGTGCCCCAACGCGAAGAACGCGGATAAGAGCAAGAGCCAGGCGATGCCGACGTAGGAGGTGATTTCCATCACGGCGATGAGGACGACGAAGATGCCGGGGCTCACGAAGAAGAGCAAGAGGTTGATCGGGAAATTCATCATCGTGAAGAGGAACGAGTTCTTGAGGACGGCGGCAAAGGAATTCGAATAGACGACGAATTGGCCGAGGGCGATCTTGCTGAAAGCGGACACGAAGACGAACTGGACCGCAAGAAGGGCGATGCCCAGAGAGACGATCCACGCGTTGGCCTGAAGGATGAAACCGTAGAGGTAGACCCCGCCGACGAGGGCGGCGAAGGAACTGACGGCCTCGATGAGGCCGATATAGAGCCCGTCCTTCCAGTTTTCCTTCAGTCCGTGGAAGAAGGACGAGGAGGAGAACCCGCCTTCGCGATAGGCGAGCTCCTTGAGGGCATAGAAGAGGCCGGCATAGCCGATGTTGGCGGCCGGGACGGTGATGACGAGGGAAATGCCGGTGAAAAGAACATTGGTGAAGAGCTGGTCGTAATTCTCCACCGCTCGGGCGAAGACGTAGAAGAGAATGACGCTGACGAAGAGGGGGATGAGGACCACCGCTTGTAAGAGCGATAACTTCAAAAGATCGACAAAGCGATGGCGGAACAAGTCGCCGAACTGGGCGCGCCGCGTCTTCGGCAGTTCGCGCTCAGTGAAGTCGGTTTGGCGGATCTTCTCTTTTCTCATGCGCCCTCCAAAAGCAACTTGATCGCCGTCAAGGCGTTGTCATACGGTTCGTTCTTCTCGTCATAGAGGGCCCCGAGGTTCTTGCTCGAGGTCGATAAGAAGAGGTAGTAGGTCTTGTCCTCTAAGAGGAAATAGTCGCGGAGCCAGCAGTCGTCCTCCATGCGGATGCCGTAGTCATGCTCGCCGTGGGCGAAGTAAGTCGCATTCGCAGGGGCATAAAGGTCCTTCAAGGTGCCGTCGAGCGGCACGAAGTAGGTCGGGGAATAATCCTTGTACTTGTTGACCGGGGTTTCGTCGAGGAGAAGGAAATCGCTGTCGGTGAGATAGAGATTCAGTTTGCGGGTGAAGCCGCTGCTATTGGGCAGCGAGGCATTGACCCGGAATTCGCGGAGATCTTCTTCCTCGTAATGGTTCTTGATCGTCTTGGTGAAGGAATCATCTTTTAAGGATGCCGAGACGAACAAAGAGAGCACTTGGTGGCGGCTCGGCTGATGGAAGGCCGAGAACATGAAGGCGATGATGAGGCCGAGCACCGCGGCCACGATGGGGTAGATGTACCAGGTGTAGGCCGCCATCTTCTTCGAAAGGGGCTTATTCATCACTTGCCTGATCGATGACCTCCCCTTCCATGAGGACGTTGCGGTAGGTGCGGACCTTCACAAGGTCGCCTTCTTTGAACGCCAGATCGTCGTCGTCTAAGACATAGACGTTTTCTTCGAGGGTGACGAAGCCCTCCACGTAACGGAACGCGAGGACGCGATGGGAGACGTTCCCGATGTCCTTGCGCTCCTTCTCGCCGACATAGATGAGTTTCCTCGCCCGTTCGTAAGCCGTCTTGTTGATGTTCTTATAGAAGTTCCGATAGGTTTTGGCCAAGGGGAACAGATTGAGGAACACGAACAAGAAGGCGACGATGAGCAGGACGCTGACGGCGATGTCGATGATGAGATAGATGATGTAGTTATGCGGCGACAAGAGCAAAAGGAGGACGTTCACGCCGACTAAAAGGGCGATGAGGCCGGCCAAAAGGGCGACCTCGCCATAGTAGAGGCGATTCGCTTCTTTCTTCCGTTTTGCGATGTCGACTTCGTACTTCATCCGAGATATTCCATGACCGCTTTCTTGATGGCTTGGCCCCAGATCACGTAGCCGTAGTCGGACATGTGAAGCCCGTCGACGCGGAAATAGGCCTGATGGGGATTGCCGTTCTCTTTGAGAAGGCCGGCCCCGGCGTCGATGCAGGTCAGCCAATCATGGCTGGCGGCATAATCCTCGGCCGCGCCATTGGCGATGTCGAAATCGTACTGCTTGTTGAGGTAGC
>CAMYXQ010000084.1 GCA_947303105.1 uncultured Caryophanales bacterium
CTCAGAAGGAACAAAACCATCGCTATCGCTAGCAGAAGACGGATCACGCGGCGGACCAGGTCCGGCACGGATCTCACAACCTTTCATCGGGAAGGGCGGCTTCGCAGGGGTCCTCCTCCCTAGAAGACACTCCATGGCAATGCCTCCTACCAATGAATAGACAAGAATCGGCGTTTTTTACCAAAAATTTTCATCTTCGGTGAAAATAATGAAATCCGCCTATCCCTTCTTTCCTCGCGCTTTGCTACAATAGCAAAGAGGTATTTTTCATGGACCGTTTCATGCAACTTGCGATCGAAGAAGCCCAAAAGGGCATCCACGCCGGACACGGCGGCCCCTTCGGCTGCGTCATCGTCAAGGACGGCGAAGTCGTCGGCCGCGGGCACAATCAGGTGGTGGAGAACCACGACCCGACTTGCCATGGCGAAATCATGGCGATCCACGATGCCTCCGCGAACCTAAAAACATTCGACTTGTCCGGCTGCGTCCTCTATACGACCGGCGAACCGTGCCCGATGTGCCTCGGGGCCATCCTCTGGGCCAATATCGAGAAAGTCTATTATGGCTGCAACGTCCTCGATACCGACAAAATCGGGTTCCGCGATGACGTTTTCTATAAGAAACTCGAAAACAAATACGCGTTTATGGAAGAATTGGACCGCGACGCTTGCCTCAAACTCTATGATGAATACAACGCCATCCAAGGAAAGGTGAATTACTGATATGCCCAAGTGCCGAAACTGCAATAAAACGATCTCCAAACAGGATTTCGATATCTGCCCCTACTGCGGGACGCCGCATCCGATCGAAAGCGGTTATAAGACCCAGGACGTCACCCAATTCATCGATCCGGTGACCGGGGAATATGAGCTCTACACCAGCAAATCGCGTTTGGTCGCCGTCCTCCTCGAAGCCTTCCTTGGCCTCTTCGGCGCCGGTTTCTTCTACCTCGGCCGCAAGAAATGGGCCTGGATCTCTTTGATCGTCACCCTCGTCCTCGTCGGTGGGGTCGGCTCCCTCATCTATTTCCTCGCCTGGCCGTCCTTCCTCGCCTATCTCATCTTCATCCTCGTCAGTTATCTGCCCCATTGGGGTTATGCTTTCTATCTCGGATTAAGCCACTCGGCCAAAGACGGCCAAGGGGAATTCCTCCGTTAATATGGCCCATTATCTCGCCGAACGGAAAGAGGGGGAACTCCTCTTCTTTTCTGATGCCTCAGCCCGCCACATCCGCACGGTGATGCGTCTACGCATCGGCGACGAATTCGAAGCGGTCCACGGCGGGCATCTATACGCCGTCACCGTCCGCGAAGAGAACCCCTTGACGGCCGCGATCATCCACGAAATCCACGAGGACCGCGAGTTGCCCTCCTCCCTCTATTTGGCCTTCGCCATGCTCAAAGGCGGGCACGATGAGCTCATCCTCCAAAAAGGGACCGAGCTCGGCGTCGCCGCTTTCCTGCCCCTTCTTTCCGAGCGGACCATCATCCGCCTCGACAAAGAAAAAGACAAAGCCGCCAAGCGGGACCGTTACCAGAAAATCGTCGAAGGCGCCTCCGAGCAATGCCGGCGCCTCCGCGTCCCGGAAGTCCAACCGATCCAAACCCTTGTCGATGTCTTGCGCCTTCCGGCGGAGCATCGCCTTTTCGCCTACGAGAAAGAGGCCTTCGAAGGCGTAACCCTCGTCGAAGCGATCCGTCACGTTAAGCCTGGCGATCGCGTCGTCCTCTTAATCGGCCCCGAAGGGGGCTGGAGCGAAGCGGAAGCCGAACGCATCCTCAAAGCCGGCTACGCGCCCATCTCGCTCGGGAAGCGCATCTTGCGGGCGGAAACCGCCGCCATCTACGGCGCTGCGGTGTTCGCCGCGGAGGTCGAGCGATGACCCTTTACGAGTATTTGGAGAAAAACCAGATCCCGACCGAGGAATTTCTTTCCGACGAACGGGCTTTCGTCCTCGAAAACCGCCACCATCTAAGCGATCAGCCGGTCTTCTCGCGTTTCTTGCCGATCCGCGATTCCTTCTCCGTCGCCCGCGCGGCGATCATCATCCGCGCCTACATGAACAAAGAACGCCTCGAAGATCATTGGCGGTCCGCGGTCGCGGGGGAGAAAACCCCTCTCGAAGAAACCCTTTCCGCGTTGCCTTCCTTCTTTCGCGCCGGCGAGCGAATCGTCATCCCTTTCTTCTCGCCCGCCATCAACCATCTTTATCTCACCGAAGGCGAGAAGCTGTTCCGCGCCCCTTATAAAGACGCCTTACGCCGTTTCGCCTCTCTGACGGTGGACCCGTTCGACCAATACGGCCCAGCCGTCTTCGAGAGCGATTTCTCGCGCCTCATCACCGTCGACCGTTTTAACGGTCGCCTCGCCTCTTACGACTATGCCGCGTCCGCCTTGTACCTCATCAATGAGGATGGCCGCCTCGAAGTCCGCTTCTGCCTGTTTGACAAAGGGCTTACCGACCCCGATCGCGAAGGTCTCCTCCCGCGCCTAAAGAACGTCGCGCGGGCCTACTGGAATGGCGACCGGGCGACTTTGCTCAGCGTCTTATTCGATAATCATTTCATCAGCGAGAAAGCTTTCTTGGCCTTGCGGGAGGGCAAATGACCTATTTCGTCTTCTCCCTCGGTTGCAAGGTCAACGGCTACGAGGCCGCGGCCGTCGGCGAGGCTCTTTCTTCGCGCGGCTATAAGCGCGTCGAGACCCCGGAAGAAGCCGACATCATCGTTTTGAATACCTGCTCGGTGACCGCCCAAGCCGACCAGAAAAGCCGCCAGCACATCCGGCGTTTCCGGAGAGCATCGCCAAAGGCGATTCTTATCGTCATGGGCTGCTACAGCGAAGCGGTGGGCGCCCTTTGCCTCGAACAAGGCGCCGACATCGTCCTCGGCACCAGCCAGCGGTCGGAGATTCTTGCCGATTTAGATCGTTTCCTCGCTGACCGCAAACCGATCGTCTCCGTCAAGAAATCGGTCCGTCATGAGACTTATGAGGAAATCGGCTCAGCCGCCATCCAAGAACAGACCCGCGCCTATCTCAAGATTCAGGATGGCTGCGACAATTTCTGCTCCTATTGCATCATCCCGACGGTCCGCGGCAACTCCCGGTCGCGCGCCAAGGATAGAATCCTTGAGGAATGCCGATTGCTTGCGAAATCCTACGAAGAAATCATCCTGACCGGCATCCACATCGGCGGATATGGCAAAGACCTCGGAGATGGTGATTATCGCCTTGCCGATCTGCTTGAAGACATCATCGCCGCCTGCCCTTCTTTGAAACGGCTCCGCATCAGCTCAATCGAATCGAGCGAGATCGATAACGACCGATTCCGCGATGTCCTTCGCCGCCACCCGGTGATCGTCGATCATCTTCATATCCCTCTCCAGAGCGGTTCCCCATCCGTCCTGGCCCGCATGCGCCGCCATTATGACGAAGCGGCCTTTCTCGAGAGCCTGCGCGCTTTGCGCGCCATCCGCCCGGACATCGCCATCACGACCGATGTCATCGTCGGTTTCCCCGGCGAGACGGAAGAAGAATTCCTCACCACGCTCGACACCTGCCGCAAGGCGGAATTCGCCGAGATCCACGTCTTCCCCTTCTCGGCCCGGAAAGGGACTTATGCGGCGGCCCTGAAAGACCAGGTTGCCCCCGACGTCAAGAAAGAACGCGTCCATCGCCTTTTGGCCTTATCAAAAGAACTGCGGAAGG
>CAMYXQ010000085.1 GCA_947303105.1 uncultured Caryophanales bacterium
CCACGAGACATAGAGTATATGAAAATGCGTTGAAAAACCAAGTCTATCCTCTTATAATTTGCCATGCCTATCTAGGCATTCGGAGAAATACCCAAGTGGTCGAAGGGGTGGGCTTGGAAAGCTCATAGGGTCTAACAGCCGCTGGGGTTCGAATCCCCATTTCTCCGCCAAACGCGAATCAAGCCGACTTTGTTCGGCTTTTTTCTTTCTCGCGGATAGTTTCGATTCCATCGGCACTTTCGCACACGCTTAGGAAAAAATGAACGATATTTGACAAATATCGAACATTTTCGCGTACGAATGTGGCATAATAGTCCAGTCAATGAACAATAACGAAGAAGTCATCCGCCAACTCGCCTCCTTCCGCGATGAACGCGACTGGTCCCAATTTCACACTGGGAAGAACCTCGCGGAGTCGATTTCCATCGAAGCGGCCGAACTGCTTGAGGCCTTTCAGTGGAAGGAAGAAGCCGATCTCGCCAAGATCAAAGAAGAGTTGGCTGACGTTTTGAATTATTGTTACCTTTTGGCGGACCACTACGGCATTGACGTCGACGAGATCTGCCTTGCGAAGATCGAGCAAAACCGCAAGAAGTACCCCGTCAGCAAAGCGAAGGGGACCGCCAAAAAATACACGGAACTAAAGTAGGAGGAGCCATATGCCCATTCGTTCCAATGTTAGAAAGGAAGTCATTGAGATCTGTCGGGAGTGCCTCAAAGAGCCCAGCCCCCTCATGATGATCCTTTCGGCCGTTCAGAAAAAGTTCGGCTACATTCCCATTGAGATTCAGGAAATCATCTCTGATGAGACCGGAATCCCCGTCGCCGAGATCTACGGCGTGGTCACGTTCTATTCCTTCTTCAGCCTCGAGCCGAAGGGAAAGTACGTCATCGGCGTTTGCCTCGGCACCGCTTGCTATGTCAAGAACTCGCAGCAAGTCATCGACAAATTCTCGACTCTGCTCGGCATCAAAGCCGGACAGACCACCCCGGATGGCCTCTTCACCATCGAAGCGGTCCGCTGCATCGGCGCCTGCGCCCTTGCCCCGGCGATGTCCATCAACGGGAAGGTCTACCCGAAGGTGACCCCGGACCAGGTCGGAAAGATCATCGATGAATATCGTAAATTAGAACAGGAGGCCGCCTAATCATGGAACAGATCAAAAACGCTGAGCAATTACAGAAGCGCATCGATGCGTGCTCCGCTTCCTTCCAGGACAAACTGAGCGGCAAAGGCGGCAAACGCTACTGCCTCATCTGCGGCGGCACCGGCTGCATCGCCAACCACTCCTACGACATCGAAGAAGAACTCAAGAAACAGATCAAAGAAGCCGGTCTCGAAGAGAAAGTCGAAGTCAACCACGTCGGTTGCTTCGGTTTCTGCTCCCAGGGCCCGTTCGTCAAGATCATGCCGGAAGACACCCTCTACCACGCCGTCAAAATCAGCGACGTCAAGCAGATCGTCGAAGATGACCTCCTCAACGGCAAAGTGTGCGAGAACCTCCTCTACGTCGACCCGGTCACCAAAGAGAAAGTCCAACGTCAGGACGACATCAACTTCTATAAGAAACAAAAGAGAATCGCCCTTCATGGCTGCTCGCTCATCAACCCCGACCTTCTCCAGGAAGCCCTCGGCTATGATGGCTTCAAAGCCTTGAAGAAAGTGCTCACCGAAATGACCCCGCAACAGGTCATCGACGAAGTGCTTGCCTCTGGCATCCGCGGCCGTGGCGGCGCTGGCTTCCCCAGCGGCCGCAAATGGCAGTTCGCCGCCAACGTCCAAGCCGATCAGAAATACATCGTCTGCAACGGCGACGAAGGCGACCCGGGCGCTTTCATGGATCGTTCCATCCTCGAAGGCAACCCGTTCGAAGTCATCGAAGGCATGATGATCGCCGGTTACGCCTTTGGCGCCACCGAAGGTTACTTCTATGTCCGCGCTGAATATCCGATCGCCGTCGAGCGTTTGCAGCGCGCCATCAAAGAAATGGAACAAGTCGGCCTCTTGGGCGACAACATCCTCGGCAGCGGATTCTCCTTCCGCGCCCATCTCCGTCTCGGCGCCGGCGCCTTCGTCTGCGGCGAAGAGACCGCGCTCCTTAACTCGATCGAGGGCAAGCGTGGCATGCCGCGTCCGCGTCCGCCGTTCCCGGCCATCAAAGGCCTCTGGGGCAAGCCGACCTGCGTCAACAACGTCGAAACCCTTGCCAATATCCCGTATATCATCCGCGAAGGCGCGGCCAAGTATGCCGAACTCGGCACTCCTGGTTCCAAAGGAACCAAGGTGTTCGCTTTGGGCGGCAAGATCAACAACGTCGGCTTGGTCGAAGTCCCGATGGGAACCACCCTCCGCACCTTGATCTACGACATCGGCGGCGGCATCCCCAACAACAAACGGTTCAAAGCCATCCAGACCGGCGGTCCTTCCGGCGGCTGCTTGACCGAGAAAGATCTCGATACCCCGATCGATTACGACACCCTCATCGCCCGCGGTTCCATGATGGGCTCGGGTGGCGCGATCGTCATGGACGAAGACAACTGCATGGTTGACGTCGCCCACTTCTATATGTCGTTCATCTGCGACGAAAGCTGCGGCAAGTGCACCGCCTGCCGCATCGGCACCAAACGTCTCTATGAGATGCTGACCTTAGTCACCCAGGGCAAGGCGACCGAGAAGACCCTTCATGATATGAAGGAACTCGCCACCGTCATCAAGAATGGCTCCCTTTGCGCCCTCGGTCAGACCGCGGCCAACCCGATCCTTTCCACGATGAACAACTTCATGGAAGAATACGAAGCCCACGTCAAAGAAGGCAAGTGCCCCGCTCACGTCTGCAAAGATTTGATGAAGTATGTCATCGATCCGAACAAGTGCAAGAAGTGCAGCCTCTGCGCCCGCCAGTGCCCGGTGAGCTGCATCAGCGGCGTCCCCGGCAAAGAACCATACGTCATCGATCAGTCGAAGTGCATCAAGTGCGGCACCTGTATGGCCGGCTGCCGCTTCGGCGCGATCAGCAAGGAATAAGGAGGAGCAGCGATGGAAAACGTCAATATCAAAATTGAGGGAAAAATCTACAGCGTTCCCAAAAATCTAACCGTCCTCGAAGCGGCCCGTCTCTGCGGATACCAGATCCCGAGCCTCTGCTACTGGAACGGCGGGCATAACAGCCTCGCCTCCTGCCGCGTCTGCTTGGTCGAAATCGCCACCGCCCGCGGCGGAAAGCTCTTCGCTTCCTGCGTCTATCCGGTCAGCGACTGCCAAGCCGAAGCCGGATTCGAGATCAAGATCTCCTCGCCGATGGCCATCCAAGGCCGTCGCAGCGCGGTAGAACTCTTGCTCTCCAACCACTCCAAAGATTGCCAGACCTGCGTCAAGAACGGTCACTGCGAACTTCTTCACGTCGCCCAGTCCTGCGGCGCCCGTCCGGGTGCTTATGAGGGCGAGAAGACCGAAGTCACCGTCGACGAAGTCGCCCCCGGCATCATCCGCGACACCAGCAAGTGCATCCTCTGCGGCCGTTGCATCGAGCGCTGCAAAGAGGCGCAAGGCCTCGGCATCCTCGGCTTCGAAAAGCGTGGTTTCAAGACCATCGTCGCCCCGGTCGGCAATAAATCCTTTGCCGCCGTCCCGTGCCTCCAGTGCGGTCAGTGCATCAACGTCTGCCCGACCTGCGCCCTCTCCGAACATCGTGAG
>CAMYXQ010000086.1 GCA_947303105.1 uncultured Caryophanales bacterium
AGACATCGAAAACGATCTTATCCTTGGGGGAATCGAAGACATAATGAAGGGCCACGGTCATCTCGACCATGCCGAGGTTGGAACCCATGTGGCCACCGGTCGCGGACACCTTAGTAATTAAGACGGAACGGATTTCATCAACAAGTTGATGTAATTCTGCGCGATTCAGCTTTTTCACGTCGGCGGGCGAATAAATCGAATCAAGCAACATAGGGCTCTCCTTTCAATGGGAAAACGGGATATCAGGCATTCGCGGCGGTCTCATGACCGTCGGATTCGGCTTCGTCTTTATAGAGTTCGGCGATGACTTTGAATTGATCGAAGGTGGCGATGAACGCATCCACTGCCTCAGGCGAGAATTGGGTCCCGCGGCCTTTGACGATCTCGTTATAGGCGTCATCCATCGTCCAGGGCTTCTTGTAGCTCCGGCGGCTGGTGAGCGCATCAAAGACGTCGGCCACGGATACCAACTGGGCCACTCTGGGGATCTCATCCCCTTGGCGGTGATTGACATAGCCTTTGCCGTCCCATCTCTCATGATGGTTGCCGGCGATGATGGCCCCTAACTGCATGATGTTGCCGGGGACATCGCGAAGCAAGAGGTCGCCATAGGCGACATGTTGCTGCATGATCTTGAATTCTTCATCATTCAATCGTCCTGGTTTCTCCAAAATCTCATTGGGGACCATGATCTTGCCGACGTCATGCAACATGGACGCGATCTTGATATCGTGCACCTCATTGGGCGAGAAACCCATCTGGGTGGCTAGAATGCCAGAGTACTCGCTGACGCGCTTGACGTGATGGCCCGATTCGCCGGACTTGGCTTCCAAAATGGTCGCGAAGTTCTCGGAGATGGCGTCCTGCTGTTCGACCATTGCCTGCAAGGTGGCGCGGACTTTGTCCGCCATGATATTGAAGCTCTCACCGACATCGGTGATCTCATCGTTGGATTTCTTTTCGACTTCGGTGTCATATTCCCCACCGGCGATCGAACCGGCCGCTTTGGAAAGATCGCGCAAACGATGGACGGTCGAGCGGCTTAAGGTAAGGGCGACGCCGATACCGACGATGACGGATAACGAAACGATGCCGATCGTCACCCAGCGGTTCCGCGCCTGGGCGGCTTGTATCGAACTGTGATTGATATAACTGACATATTTCCAACCCTGTGGGTTGATAGTCGATACGACGGCGCTGTAATCGCTGCCGAAGTGATCGCCGACTTCGGCCGTCGCGCATTCTTCGCTCGCGAGGGCGTCGGCTTTCTCTTCGCCCGAAGCGACATTCAAAATCCGTTTGCCGGTCTCGTCGTATAAGAACATGCCTTCGGTGTCGTATTTGGTGTCGGTGATGCAAGATAAGAAACTATCTTGATCAAAACGGTATTCGATATAGCCGACGACCTGCATGTCATGTAGATCATCGACGCCGAAATTGACCAAGGCACGCCAGGCATATAAGGATGGCTCCACCACCGCGGTGCTGGGTTTGGCATAGCCTTCGCCGAAGAACCAAATGGTTGAACCGGAGTTGGCGAGCAAGCGGTTATAACGTTCTTCGGTGAAGAAGTGGTTCGAGGCGGTCCGCATCGGATTGAGGCGGTTTAAGACGGGGGCGTCCACGAACGGGGTGTACATCGTCGCTTCTTTGATGTCGGGATCCGAATAGGTCAAATAGTCCAAAGCCCCGATGATGGTCGAACCATCGCCGAGTTTGTTCTCGCCCTGAAGGGCGGTCTGCAACCGGGTATAGGCCGTCGCATCGCTGGAAGCGGTCAAGATCGAGTTGGCGAACTCGCTGTTATAGCCGATTTGATTGGCTAATAAGTTCATGGATGTATCGGCGCTCTGAAGGGAATTGATCAAAGCGTTCTCGGCGTTGAGAGAGACGCTCTTTAAGGTGTCTCTGGCCGAGGTGCGGGCATTATCCGAATAACTCAAAGACAACGTGACGCCTAAGGCAATCGCGGGGATCGCGAGACCGATGGCGAAAGTAAGGGCCAGCTTCGGTCCGATGGTCATGCGGGCTTTGTTCTTCGTTTTCACGTAGAGTATTGTATCAAAATTCGGCGTCGAAGAATAATCTTCTTCGCGCGGTCAGTTATGCTACAATGCTAGGGATGAAAAAGTTTTTGTTATTGGCAGCGCCCCTATTGCTCGTTTCCTGCGCGGGGACACCGGTCGATTCATCGATCCCCGATTCGCAGGAACTCGATGATCGCGGAATCATCAAAAATGATACCGAGATCACTTTCTTATGCATGGCCGATAGCAGCTACTATGGCAAGCTCCAGGACATGGTCCATAAGTTCGAGCTAGAAGAGCCCCATGTCAAAGTGAATCTCGCCAATCCGCAGGGATCCGGCAAAGCGGCATCCATCGAACGCATCGTCGTGACCGGCTTCTTCAAAGAAGACTATCCCGACATCGTCCAATGCTATCCGGATAACGTCATCAACTATCTATACTTCGATAAAGTCATGGATATGCGCCCCTTCTTATCGAATGAAGGATACGGGTTATCCGAACAAGAACGGGCCGACTATATCGAATCCTTCATGCTAGAAGGCGCGCAGTATGCGGTAGAAGGACAATATTCTTTGCCGTTCTGCAAATCGACTGAAGCGATGTATTACAACGCGGATGTCTTATTGGGATTGAACTTATCCGGCGTGGATCCGTCCATTAACAATGGACAACCCCTGGATGCAACCTATCTGGACTCATTAACCTGGGAAGAGTTGCTCAATAAGTTATGCCCGGCGATCATCGCCTATAACGAGGCCGCCGAAGAGAAGATCATCAAACCGGATACCTTGGGCAAATACTCGGTCGTCACTTATGACTCCGATCAGAACTTCTTCATCACGTTAGCCAACCAATATGGCTACGAGTACACGAGTGTCGATGACGAAGGCCATGGCCATATCGGTTTCAATAACGCCGGGATGCGGGGTTTGATGCATACGATGTGGGACGCCAAAGACAAGCATTACTTAGAGACGTCGGGCACCTACGAAACCTATGTGTCCAACCTGTTCCAAAAACAAGGCGCCTTATTCACCATCAGCAGCACCGCCGGACTAACCTATAACTACAACTTCGATGAACCATTCCGCATCGGGGTGGCAAGCATCCCCCATGCGGAAGGCAAGCAAGAGAAGAATATCAACCAAGGGTTATCGGTATGCTTCTTGGATCACGAGGACAATGACCGTTCCTTAGCGAGTTTCCTTTTATGGAAGTACATCACCAATGTCCAGAACTCTTCCGACTGGGCGATCCATACGGGTTATATGGGCATCCGGAATAGTTCGTATGAGACCGATGAATATCGGGCGGCGATCACCCCACCGGAAGATTTATCATCCTTCGAGGCCGCGAAAGCGAGCAATATGCAGAAGATCGCCGATATCCGTGGATCGACCTTCAACACTGCCGTGTTCAAGGGATCCAGCAACGCCAGGACCGCGGTTGGGGAACTGATTGTGAAGTGCCTCAACAGCGATGGATCGGATGAGGCAATCAGTAACTTGTTCGCGAAATACGAAACGGAAGCGAACGAGTACGTGACGGAATAAAAAGCTAATGTCTTTCGCCACATCAAATGGCAATTTGTTTTGATAAAATTTTTAATTCAAATACTAAGTATTTGTTTTTGAAATATTTGGACA
>CAMYXQ010000087.1 GCA_947303105.1 uncultured Caryophanales bacterium
GGGACTATCGAACCAGAGGGGCAGGAGCCTCGGATTCAGATTCTTCTATCGTGGCGACTCCATGAGCGAACTGCGACATATAGAGCTCATGATAGTAGCCGCCTTTAGCGAGCAGCTCTTTGTGCGTTCCATGCTCAACGATGCGGCCATCGCGCAGAGCATAAATCACGTCACTCGATACAATTGTCGATAAGCGATGGGCGACGACAAGACTCGTCCGGTCTTTTAACAACGTATCAAACGAACGATTTAGCAATGCCTCAGTACGGACGTCGATGTTCGACATCGCTTCGTCGAGGATGATGATCTCCGGTTCCATGAGCAAGACGCGGGCCACCGCAATCAACTGTTTTTGTCCTAAGGACAAACCATAATCGTCGTCGATCGGGGTGTCATAACCTTGCGGCAAGGCGAGAATGCTCTCGTGAGCATAAGCCCGTTTCGCGGCTTCTTCGATCTGCTCGCGGGTCGCCAAAGGTTTGCCATAGGCGATGTTTTGGGCCACCGTTCCGTGGAAAATCCACGGATATTGGAGAACCATGCCAATCCGTTTGCGGATCGATTTCTTCTTCAAAGTTTTGGACGGAGCGTCATCGAAATAGAAGTCACCGGTATCGGCGTCATAGAAGCGAGCGATGAGTTGGATCGTCGTTGTCTTGCCAGAGCCTGTCGCGCCGACCAAAGCAATGCGTTTTCCGCGTTCCAAATCAATGCAAAGGTCATGGAGAACCTCATGATCTTTCTCATAAGAGAAATTCAGGTTTCTCGCGGTGACGTGATTCACCACGCCGTCATGGAGATCTTCGGTGCCATCGACGTCGCTCTCGGCGTTGACGGAAAGCTCGATTCTCTCCAACGAGGCGAAGGCAAACGACATGTCGGAAACGACGTCGGCGACTTCGTTGAACGGGTCGGCGTAGTTGCTGGCGTAAACGAGGAAGGCCGTTAAGTCACCGATGCCGAACGCAATGCCGAGATTCACGTTCTTGGTCAAAAGAACGGCACCCACGGTGAGAAGAGCGGCATAGATGAAGCTATTCACCAAGCGCGAAGCGGGGTTGATGATCGAAGCGCCCATGGAGGCCTTGAAGACATCCTCACGGAACTTGTTGTTCTCCTTGACGTAACGCTGACGCTTTTCTTCGGAAAGGTTGAAGTTGCGGATTGTCTCACTGTTAGTGAGGCATTCGTCGACATAACCGCTGATTTTGCCGGCGCGCTTTGCCTGGCCGCGGAAGTGTTTGGAATTGAAGCGACTCACGAAACGGCTGGTCAAAAGGGATAGCGGGGTCAATACGAAAGCGAGGATACCAAGCAACCAGTTCAACGCGAACATGAAGACGGTCGTCGCAACGATGGCGACGACGCCATTGAAGAGGGTCGCGCCTCCGGTGACCAAGCCGGTCTGGACGTTTTCGGTGCCGTTGATGAGGCGAAGGAGGATATCGCCGTCGGCCTGCTTGTCCAAATAAGAAACCGGTACGCGAAGATAAGAATCGATGATCTCTTTGCGGATGCCTTTCGAGACATCGTAAGCGATCTTGCCGGTCAGGGCGTCGAAGATATAACGGAAAACCAAACCGAGGAGGATGAATCCCGCCATAAGGAAGATCATCTTCAAAAGATAATCGGTATCGATCTGCCCGGTGGCGAGGACGGCATTGATGGTGCGGGCCGCGAAGAAAGGAATGAGCAGTTTGCTGGTCGTCGCCACCACCGCGCAGAGGAACGCGAGGGCGATGGGCCAGCCGTAGCCCTTCAGGTATTTTGCCAATGTTTTCAAGTTCTTGATAATCATGCTTGCTTTACCTGAATTTCGTAAATATCCCTATAAATCTCGCATCGTTTAAGCAAATCCGCATGTTTCCCCTGATCGATGATGCGGCCGTTATCCATAACGATGATCCAATCATAATTCATGATGGTTGTGACGCGTTCGGACACGAAAACCTTTGTGGCTTGGAGGGCGTCGAGATTGGCGCGGACCTTCTTGTCCGAAATATAGTCGAGAGCGCTGGTGGAGTCGTCTAAAAGTACGAGGTCGGCGTTCTGAAGGAAGACGCGGGCCAAAAGAAGACGCTGCTTCTGGCCGCCGGAAAGATTCTGCCCATACTCATCGATCTTATGATCGAGGTAGTCGGGGTATTTGGAGACGTATTCATACGCCAGCGATTGTTTCAAAGCTTCGGTGAGCATCTCATCGGTCGCATCCTTGTTCGCGATGAGTAAATTGTCGCGGATGGTGCCCGAGAATAGCGCGGGCTTCTGCGTCACATAGGCAACGTGTCGATGGAGATCCGAAGTATCAAGATCTTCGGCTTTGGTGCCAAATAGGTACAATTCGCCACCGGTCTTCTCATACATGCGATCGATAAGCGAAAGGACGGTGCTCTTGCCGCATCCCGTACCGCCGATGATACCGATTGATTGGCCTTTCTTCAGTTTGAAAGAAACCCCATTGAGGCAGGGAAGGCCGGAGCCGTGATATGAGAAGGTGACATTGTCGAAACGGACGATTTCCTTCGAAGAAGGATCGACTTTGACAGCATCGGGTTTATCAACGTGTTCTTCGAGCGCAAGGAACGCATCCACGCGATGCATGGAGGCTCTTGCGCGGTTGACCGCCACCACCATGCGCGAGAACATGATCATCGAGGACAAAACCAACGTCAGATAAGAGATGATGGAGGCGACTTCACCTGAGGTGAGATTGCCGACATCCATGGATTTCGAACCGAAATAAACGACGAGAACCATGCCGGCATTAATGAAGAAGAAGGTCAGCGGGTTGTTGAAAGCGTTCAATAACGCAATGCGCACGCCGTCGCGACGATAGTGCTCGTTCGCTCGCTCAAAGCGCACCTTCTCACGCTTCTCTGAGCGGAAGGCGCGAATCGTGCGTGAGCCAGCGAGGACGTCGCTGCCGATAAGCGAGATCTCGTCCAGGTCCGCTTGGGCATGAGCATAGCGCTTGGGCGCGAGGATGAGAATGACTGCCAGGACCGAAGCGGCGGCGATCGTCGAAACGAGGACAATCCAACCGCAATTGACATCGATGGAGAACGAAAGAATCATCGCACCCAGCACGAGAACGGGCGGGCGGATAAGCAAGCGCATGACCATGAGCATGCCGCTTTGGATCGCGCCTGCGTCGCTTCCGAAGATCGTAAGGATTTTCCGTTTGCCGAAACGGACGAGCTGACCTTCGGTCAGTTTATTCATGTGAGCGAAGAGTTCGTTTTTGAGATCGCACCCATAGTCCGTGCTTACGCGAGCAGATAGATATTGCGCGACCATGGTGACGCCGAAAGCGACGACGGCTAAACCAAACACGAGAGCGCCTAAGCTCCAAACGGTCTTCATATTGCCGTTTCCGATACCATCGTCGATGATGTAACGGACGAGGAACGGGGTGGCAAGTTGGGTGCCGCATTCAACGACTTTTAAGAAAGGCGCGATGATGATCTTCCAAAGATATTTTTTGGCTGGAGTCAACGCTTTCATCAAGCATCCCTCCAGTTTTTGTCGTTGTCATCCGTCTCGGGGAAGAACGTGATTTCGAGGATGGGCGCGCCATCGTCGTCGGCGAAGACGCAATTATCGCCCTCCCAGG
>CAMYXQ010000088.1 GCA_947303105.1 uncultured Caryophanales bacterium
AGGGCATCGAGGTCACCGACCGGCTCACTGAGCGGTCCGCCGAGGATGAGACCGACGACCTCTTTGAGGCTCAATAATTCATTGCGGTAATCCTCATCGGCGACGCGGATTAACTCGACGAAGAGATTGCGGAGTTGGGTTCTCTCTTCTTCGGAAAGATGCTTCTCATCGGAAAGGACCGGCTTCGCCGGGCGCTCCGGGTTCTTGGCCAAATACTCCTTGGCTTCTTTGAGCGTCTTGGAAGGATACTGATCCGCCCGTTCGAGCATCATCGTCGAACGTTCGTAGACTTTCGTCTGCCGTTCGAATTCGCGTTCGGAGGTTTCGTTGGCAAGGTCTTCCAAAGAGTACTCTTTGAAGCGGCGTAAGAGCTCTAAATCAACGGCGATGCCGTGACGCTGAGCGACCGCACTGATGTTGTGGGTGATCTCGTGAACGGTTCCTTTCGCTTCGCGACGGGCCGATCTCGCTTTGAGGAAGATCGGGTCGATGAGCTGTTTTCCAACGCGCATGATCGGGTTGAGGGCGCTCAAAGGATCCTGGAAGATCATAGAGATCTTCGAGCCACGGATCTTGTGGAAGCGTTCTTCGTTGATGGTCAATAGGTCTTTGCCATCGTAGATGATCTCGCCGCCTTCGATGATGGCGTTCTTGGCAAGAATGCCAAGAATCGCACGGCTGGTGACGGATTTGCCGGAGCCGGATTCGCCGACGATGCAAAGGGTCTTGCCGCGATATAAGTCGAAACTGATGCCACGGACCGCTTTGACGGTGCCGGAGTCGACGTTGAAGGAGATACGAAGGTCTTTGACTTCGAGGATTTTATTCGTTTCAGCCATAATCATTCGCCTCCTCTCAAAGTCGGGTTGAATGCATCACGCAACCCGTTGCCGATCAAGTTGAAGGTGATCATCAACACGGAGATGAAGATCGCCGGGAACAAGATCATATGCGGATAAGTCGCAACGAAATTCGAGCCATCGTTAAGCAACGTGCCGACGGATGTGACGTTTGAGGTGCTCAGATTAACGATGTTCAAATAGGACAAGCTGGATTCGGAGAAAATGACGCCCGGGATCATAAGGACCGAAGAGGTGATGAGGGTACCTAACGCATTCGGCAAGATATCCACGAAGATCAATCGGGCATCGCGCGCACCTAAAGTACGAGAAGCCAAGACATACTCTTGGTTCTTAAATCGGTAGAACTGCATTCGCGTCGTTCCCGCCGTTCCGATCCAGCCCGTGACAACGAAGGCGAATAGCAAGGATACCACCGCACCGACTTTCGCCGCCAAGTGCAGCTGGAACAAGGTCGCCATGATGACGAACGGAATCGCGGCCAGAATATCGGTGACGCGTTCCATGACAAGGTCCACCGTTCCGCCGTAGTAACCGGACACCGCGCCCCAAATTAGGCCGATGAGCAAGTTGATGGCGGATACGGAGATACCGAGAATCAAGGATAATCTCGCGCCACTGGCCAAACGGACGAAGATGTCATAGCCATTGGCGTTCGCGCCAAAGAGATAGAAGCACTCTTTGCCGTAGATGTACTCATAGTAATTGTTGTAGTCGACGCGGATATGTTTCTTCAGACCGCTGCCATCGACGTTCTCCCAATAGACGAGTTCGTCGGCGGTATCGCGGACATACAAATCCTTTGGATTTCCAGAAGCATCCAGATCGGGGATGAACTGCTGGCCGGTCGCCGGTAAGACGAGTTTGTAGTAAAGATTCGGGTTTTGCTCGTAACGGGTTTTCATCTGGTTACGAAGGGTTTCGGTGCCGGTCGGGATGCGGCCGCTAGCGTCGACTTCGTCGAAGTATTCATCGACATAGTCGCTGTAATGGACGATCGGAAGCAAAATCTTGCGACCTTCATGCTCGGCTTCCCAAGCTTGGATCTTGGTGATGTCTTCATCGCTGACGTTACGCATTTCCTTCGCGCCCACCGCGTAGGTGTCGAAACGGATGGTGTAGTAATTGATGGTCTTGCCAACGACGTTGGTTTCGGTGCCTTGGTCGATCATTTTTTGGATCGGCTTTCTTTCCGTTTCATAGAAACGGTATTCGTTGTAAGACGCGTCGTAGATTTTCTTTTCTTCGGTGCCATCCCAGAAGCCGGTGCCCTCGAAATGAGGATTCTTCGGGAGGACGAACGAATAGTTGGCATCATGCCACTGGACGGTGCGTTCGGTCGTCATCGGGGCGATGATCGCGAAGGCAAGGAGCAAGAAGAAAATGATGCCGGCCACGATGGAGCCTTTGTTGCGACGGAACCGATACCAGCAACCGCGGAGGTAGGAAATCGGCTTGGTCTCGAACTTGGTGTCGTGGATGGATTTATCAACCTGGACAAAGTGGAATTTGTCGGTTTTGTAGCCTTTGTATTGGGCGGGGTTCACTGTGTTTTTCATCACTTTTTCGCCCCCATACGGATACGCGGGTCAACGATGCCGTAGCTCAAGTCGACGATCAAACCGGCAAATAGGCCGATGAGAACGTAGAACATGCCGACGAAGAGGAAGACGTCGTAGTCGCGCATATTAATCGAAGTCAAGAACAGGCCACCGACGCCACCGACGGCAAAGATGCTTTCGATGATGACGGAGCCGGAAAGGATGCCGATGAATTCGCCGAGGATCATTGGGAAGATCGGCACCAAGGAGTTGCGGAACGCGTGGCGGACCGTCGCTTGGGCGCGGGTGAGGCCAGTCGTTCTCGCCAAAAGCATGAAGTCGCTGGTAAGGACTTCGGTAAGTTCCGCACGGGTGTAGCGCGCGAAACCGGCGATCGTGCCGAAGGACATCGAGATGATGGCCGGCAGCATCGATTTGAACATTTCGGGATGGAACCAGTTGCCACCGTATTGGGAGACCGGGGCAAGGGTGAGGGGCAATACCTTCCATACTGAACCGAAAAGATACTGCACCAAGAACGCGTAGACGAAAGAGGGGACGGAGATAAAGAGCATGATGAAGACCGAAAGGATATGGTCGTCCGGTTTGTTTTTGCGTAAGGCCATCAAAATGCCGAGGCCGAGGCCGATCGGCACGGCGATGATCATCGTGTAGACATTGATAAGGACCGTCGGCGGGAATCTCTTGACCAAGAGCTCCCAAGGCGACGCGAGCCATTCGATCTGGAACGAATAGCCGAAGTGCCCTCCTTTTTCCGCGGTGAAAAGACGCACGAAGTAATTGAAGTACTGAATGATGATCGGATCATTGTACCCCATCTCTTCGCGGAATCGCGCGGCGATTGCCTCACCATCGGAGCCGGGGGCAACGATGATGGGGACGGGCAAGGCTCGGACCAAGAAGAAGGAAATCGTGAAAATTATCCAGAAGGTGAAGATCAAAAGGCCGAGTCGTTTCAGTATGTATTTGCCCATATCTCTCCTCCCAATTTTTGCGTAAGCAAATCATAGTCCTTGCGCGTGGGAAAGGAAAGGAAAGAATGGCCAGGCGTCAACATACTGCGGAAAAAGATGCGCAATTTATCCTAA
>CAMYXQ010000089.1 GCA_947303105.1 uncultured Caryophanales bacterium
CCGTCGAATTCGTTGTTCTTGATAATGGGTCCTTCCTTGGTGACCGCCCAGCTGTAATCGGGGGTCAGGTAATGGGATAAGTGGTGGTCGGGGATATAGATGTCGCGCATCTCGAAGAGTTTCACGCCATAACGGAGGACGTTGAGATGGCTGGTGTCGAAGTGCTGATAGAGGGAATAGAACTTCGAACGCATGACCTCGTTTGAGCGGTCGGATAATCCGTAGTCGGCGAGGAACTGCTTATAACGGTCGTTGGACACGACTTCGCGCGGGGTCTTGCGGAGCACGCCAGGCTTTTTGAACAAGCAGATGAACTGCCCTTCGCCTTCGAACCGGTGGGGGAATAGATACACCGCCTCCGGCAGATTCTTCGAATGGAAGAAGGACGGATCGTCGGGAAGGGGAACGAGCTCGATCTCGGGCCGCAAGGCCTTGAAGGAGAGAATGAGTTGCTCATCTTCTTCGGGACTGAACGAGCAGGTGCTGTAGGCGAGGGTGCCGCCTTCCTTAAGCATCGAGTAAGCGAGCTCTAACAACTCGAGCTGCTGACGGGCGCAGGTGAGGACTTTCGAAGGCCGCCAATCCTTGGCCGCCAAGGCGTTCTTGCGGATCATCGCCGAGCCGCTGCAGGGGGCGTCGAGGATGATTTTATCGAAGGTGTTCATGAAATGAACATGGGAGAAGACGAAGTCGTTGGAGGCGACGATGATGTCGCCGCGGCCCATCCGCTCAATGTTCTGGGAAAGGGCTTTGGCCCTAGGATAAGAAATATCGTTCGCGATGATGCAGCCTTTGTCGTTCATCGCCAGAGAGGCCCCGATCGATTTGCCGCCCGGGGCGGCGCACATATCGAGGAGGATATCATCCTCTTCGGGGGCGAGGAAATGGACGACCATCATCGCCGCGGGATCTTCGATCGTGATGACCCCGTTCTCGTAAAGCATCGTCTTGCCGAATTCATACTCCTCTTTGTCATAGAGGTAGGCATGTTCGACGAACGGATGTTTCCGGACATGGGGGTAGCGGCGGACGAATTCTTCGTCGCTCATTTTCTTGGTGTTCAAAAGGAGGCCGTGGGTCACTTTGCCGAAGTTGATTTCGTTGAGCAAGGCGTCCGCTTCGTCCTCGGAGAGATAGGAAATGAAAGATTCGCGCAATTCCATAGGCGAATCTATTATAATAGATGCGTCAAAAGAAAGCGAGGGCTCACCTATGCGAATGGTCGATATCATCGAGAAGAAACGGGATGGCGGCGTCCTAACCGACGAAGAAATCCGCTTCTTCATTTCCGGTTATGTGGATGGGAGCATCCCCGATTACCAAGCCTCCGCCTTAGCGATGGCCATCTATTTCCGCGGGATGGACGATCATGAGATCGCCGTTCTTACGGATGCGATGATGCATTCGGGCGATGTCATCGATCTCAGCAATATCCAAGGCATCAAAGCCGATAAGCACAGCACCGGTGGCGTCGGCGACAAGACCTCCCTCGCGGCCGGCCCGATCGTCGCCGCTTGCGGCGTGAAGATGGCCAAGATGAGCGGCCGCGGCTTAGGCCATACCGGCGGCACCCTCGACAAACTCGAAAGCATCCCCGGATTCCGCATCGGTTTAACCATCGAAGAATTCGAAAACCAAGTGAATAAGATCGGATTGGCCATTATTGGCCAAACCGGCGAAGTGGTCCCCGCCGACAAGAAACTCTATGCCTTACGCGACGTGACCGCGACCGTCCCGAGCGTGCCTCTGATCGCCTCCTCGATCATGAGCAAGAAACTCGCGGGCGGATCGGATATCATCCTCCTCGACGTCAAGGTCGGCGACGGCGCCTTCATGAAGACGAAAGAAGACGCGATGGAACTCGCCACCAAGATGGTCGCCATCGGCAAGCAGCTCGGCCGCAAAGTCATTGCGGTCCTTACCAAGATGGAAGAGCCCCTTGGCCGCGCCGTCGGCAACAGCCTCGAAGTCAAAGAAGCGATCGAAACCCTCAATGGCGGCGGCCCGGCCGACTTCAACGAACTCGTCTACGACGCCACGGCGAAGATTCTGCTCGCCGCCGGCAAAGTGAAAACCCTCGAAGAAGGGTTCGAGAAATCGAAAGAAGTGGTGGCGGATGGTTCCGCTTTGCGGAAATTCGCCGAGATGGTCGAAGCCCAAGGCGGTGACCCCGAATATATCTATCACCCCGAGAAGTTCCCGCAGTCCAAATATGACGTGGCGATCCTTTCCGATCGCGACGGGTATGTCGCCCGCATCGCCGCCCATGATATCGGCGTCGCCGCGATGCGCCTCGGCGCCGGCCGCGAGACGATGGAAGACGCCATCGATCCGTCCGCGGGCATCTTGCTTTGCAAGAAGGTCGGTGACTTCGTCAAAGCGGGTGAGCCTTTGGCTCATGCCTATACCAACAAAGAGAATGCCGAAGAGGTGTTCGCCGAAATCGGCCATTGCTTCTATTTAGCGGAGGAAGAGGTTCCCGTCGAACCGATTATCATCGCCTCCATCGATTGATCTATGCGCGTTTTAGTCCAAGAAGTCCTTAGTGCCTCCGTCACGATCGACGGGGTCGTCCATTCTTCCATCGGAAGGGGCTTTTTGCTATTCGTCGGCTTCAAAGAGGGGGACGATGAAGCGACCCTCGCGAAGATGGCCGACAAGGTCAGCAAGTTGCGCATCTTCCCCGACGAGAACGGCAAGACAAACCGTTCGATCCACGATGTCGGCGGGGAGATTCTATCGGTCAGCCAATTCACCTTATATGCGTCAGCCAAAGAAGGCAATCGCCCCTCATTCGTCGCGGCGATGCGCCCCGAACGGAGCCAACCCTTATTCGCCATTTGGAACAGCCTTCTCTCCGAGCGGATCCGCTCGGTCAAGACCGGTGTCTTCGGCGCGGATATGAAAGTCGCCCTCGTCAATGACGGCCCCTTCACCATCCTGCTCGACAGCGAGGAGTTATTTTCATGAAAAAGAAAGTGCTCATCGGCTTAAGCGGCGGGGTCGATTCGGCGATTGCCGCCTATAAATTGCTGCAAGAAGGTTACGACGTGACCGGTTGCTTCATGCGGAACTGGGACGCCTTAACGAATAACGATTATCTCGGCAACCCGACCATCTTCGATCATCAGTGCCCTCAGGAAAAAGACTATGACGACGCGAAGGCGGTGGCCGCCAAACTCGGCATCCCGCTTTTACGCGCCGATTTCGTCAAGGAATATTGGGATTCCGTCTTCACGTACTTCCTTCGCGAATATGAACGGGGACGCACCCCGAACCCCGACGTCCTTTGCAACAAAGAGATCAAATTCGACTCCTTCTTGGAGTTCGCGAGGAGCAAAGGATTCGACTATATCGCCATGGGGCATTACGCCAAGAAAGTGACGGTGGATGGCCATACGTATTTGGCCAAACCGAAGGACCTCAGCAAGGACCAGACGTATT
>CAMYXQ010000090.1 GCA_947303105.1 uncultured Caryophanales bacterium
GGTTCGTTGCGGTCATCAAAGTTGATGGTGATCGCACGGTCATACACCTTGTCGGTGATGGTATAGGTCGAATCGTCCTTGTTGGCGGTGCCGATGAAATAAGTGTTCGCCGGGATTTTGAGGATGCCGTCACGGAGGTGGACGGGCGGCTCAAAGTCGTACGGGAACTGCATGATTTTGATTTTCCAGTCTTCGACTGGGTATTCGAGAACGGAGAGGAAGTCAGCGAAATAGTATTCGATACGGCTGATGTTAAGTTCATCAAGGACCATGAATGTGAGATTATTGGTCTTGTAGTTGAACTCATAAAGCCGATTGAGGAATTCGGTTTCTTTGTTGGACTTGGAGAAGTCATTGAAGTAGCCGAGGATCGAAGTCTTGTCACGCCAGGTGGCTTGGACCGCTTCAAAGAAGGCTTTCTCGGAAATGAACTCGGAGAAGTAACGGGCTAACGATGATTTACCGGTACCGGAGAGACCTTCGAGGATGATGAAGTGAGAGGCCGCTAAACCAGCGATGAAACAACGGATGGTCGTCTCATCGAAGTAAAGTTTTTCTTCCTTCGCCAAATAATTGCGGAACCTTGTGCAGATTTCCGGCAACGAAAGGTTGTCTTCGAAGTACTGCGGACGCTGAGCGATATAAGCGTAGTCGACCGAGCAGAGACCCGGGAACACACGTTCCTTATCGGTAATCGCCGCGCCTTCTTCCGAACGGACGATATTCGCCTGCGCGGGATTGACGCCACCAGCGGCTCCGCCGTTTTCGCCGAAGGACTCAGCAAGGGAACCTTGCTCTTTGGCCATGGCGAGTTCGGCTTCGTCGGCCTGTTCGTCATTCGCGGCAAGCTGTTCGCCACGCGATCCGAAGAACGGTTTATCGATGTTGCGGACGTTGACCCAGATAAAGCACACATTGAGGACGATGAGCCCAAACACGACGAAGAGAATCGTGCCGATGGCTACCGACGCGCCCAAGAACAAATAAGCGTTCTTGACGTATTCAGGGTCCCAAGGATATTGGCCAGCATAGCTGATTCCGCCAAATAGACCGGCAACGACAACGATGGTGGCCGCGTAGATGCCCCACCATTTGCCGCGGGTCGGTTTATCGCCATAGTAGGCAGCCAGGCGGATTTCAAAGATGATCGCCGCGGCGCCGACGATGAGCAAAACCAGGAACAACGGGACCAACAGCCAGGTGTTGAACGAACCATTGATTCGCGGGAAGCCCATGCCAACCGCTAAAAGTTGGATGGGGTTATTCTTCGCAAAGACCGGGTTGACGTTATCAATCGCCAACGCGGAAACACCGATCATGAACGCCCAAAAGAAGAATAGGGCGATGACGATAAAATTCTTGCGGGTGAAATGTGACTTTCTCATAGGATTTCCTCCGTGTCATCCAAGTGATCGAGGAAGGAGTCATACTCCTTCTTTTTCTTTGGCTTCTCTTCCTTTGGAAGTTTCGGCCTTGAAGAGCGTTTGCCTTTCGGCTGGCTCTCGGGTTGGGGTTCGGGCGTTTCGGCGACCGGTGTTTGGAATAGCGGCGTTTCGCCTTCGCACAAGGTGCAAACATACGTTCCGTTCTCGTAGACGTATTGATTTCCCCCGTATTCGAGCGACTCGCGATAATGAATCTTGAATTCGCTGATGTCGGCCTTGCTGGGATCGAACCCAGTCTGGTTGCGCAGGGCTTCCGTGCGTTCCGCCACCGCTTTCGCGTATTTGTTGTTGAAGCGGTCATACATCAACAGGCAGTACACGATGGATACGATGGTGATAATGCCGGCGTTGGATTGAACGAAGATGACGAAGATGCCAAGGTCTTGGATTCTGTTCCCGTTGTAATGACCGATAATTCGGTCATAAGTGAGATAGGCTCCGTAACGATTGTTGTCATCATCAATCGCGTTCTTATCCCCGCGCGTGTGATAGACAATTTCACCGTCCCTGGTTTCGATGGCGCGAATTCGATGGACGATGATGGTGTTTGAATTGTCTTTGTAGGCGACGACGTCATAGAGTTGCACATCGTTCTGACTCTCATAGGGCGATATGCCGATAATGTCGTACGCGTTGAATTGATTGTTGAGATCGTATTCTTCCAGATAGGTATTGTTCGAATTCTTCAACGACATCGAATCGGTGGCGATGACCATCATCGAATATTTGCCTAATGGAAGATTGTTCCCCATAAATCGAGATATAAGGGAAAACAGGAAGAAGGCGGAAATCGCGCCTAAAATCACATACTCGGACACACGTCCGACTAAACGGAGAGTCTTGCGCCCCCGGTTTCTGTTTTCCCTTTCTTCGTAGATAGCGTTCTCGATGAGATCAAGATCTTCGCGGCCTTTCTTCACGGCATCGATGTTCGTAACGTAGTAGTTGCGGAACAAAATCGTGAAGACGACGGAGAAACTTGCGACACATACGAGAGTCACCACAAGGGAGATAATCTCGACTTTGGACATAAATTAATGAGAAATGTTAGGAATGAACGGCCGCGGTGACGGTCATGGTGATATTTCCGGCACCGTTGAGAAGGTCATAAAGACCGTTGGAACCATTCTTAAGGTTGTTTAAGGTGGCGGCAACGTTGCTGTCAGTGGCTTGACCGGGGTTAACGTTGTTAAAGGTCGCACCCCAGGCCCAACTTAGCGTCACGGTAACGGTTTGAGCTTTGCGACCATTGGCGTTGCTAAGCGAGCCAAGAGAAACGGCCCACCCAGTGGCAGACGTGAACGCTGTTGCGCCATTCCAATCGCTAAACAGCGATTTACTGCCGCTTTCGACTCCATCAGGATTAACGATGTAGGCCTTGTTGGTGGAAGAGGATCCGGCGCTGGTAAGTTTCCCAATGGCAGTGCTACCAGTGAAAGTAACCGAGAGATCGATGTTTTGATCGCTAGGCCAAGAAACCGTAAAGGCAAATTTGACCCAAAGATGTTCTAAATCGCTGACCCCATTTCCGCTTGCAGTAATGGGCCCAGTTGAGTCGCCCGATTCCGGACCAAAAACGACGTACGCGGTTGTCGGGGTTGTCGCGTTATCGACCAACATCTTTGAACTAACGTTGGCACTGCTTCCCGCAACGCAAACGTTAGAGGTGTCCCAAGCAGGCTGGGCCGTGAAGGCAACAAGGTTGTCGGTGACATCGGCAACATTCACGCCGAGCAAACTGCTTTCGCTATTCGCAGAGCCATTGCCAACAACCCAGGCGGAAAAGCCCACCGTGCCGAGGGCAAGACCAGCAGCACCAATTAAAACGGCCCCTAATGTTTTCTTTGAGTGCGTGATCCGTTTCATAAATTAGCAAGAGACCCGGATCGTCAGTTTGTTTGCGCCGTGCATATCGTCGTGGAACGCGTTGATTTCTTG
>CAMYXQ010000091.1 GCA_947303105.1 uncultured Caryophanales bacterium
AGCACAAAGAGGTGCGCGGCGTGTACGACCTCATCATCCACCACTACGGCCCGAACCGGGCCATGGCCAGCGCCCACATCGAGTTGGATGATACGGTAACCGCCAAAGAGATCGACCGTCTGACCCGCCACATCACCGAAGATGCCTACCGCGATTTGGGCATTATCCTCACATTGGGGATCTATGCCGCCAACGACACCAGCGAGATCATCGTCGCCATCCGCCGCAAACTGATGGAACTTATCGGCCAGGAAGAAGGCATCCTCCAAGTCCATGGCCTCTATCTCCGCGAAGAAGAGCATCTGGTCACGTACGATCTTCTCTTCGACTTCTCGATCGGCGGGGCGGAGGAAACCAAAAAGAATATCGAGGAAGCCATGCATGAGGCGTTCCCCGATTACCACTTCGTCTCGATCATCGATCGGGCGTTCACCGATCTATAAAAAGACCGCCCAAAGGGCGGTTTTCTTTTAGGCAAGCAATCGGTCGATGATCGCCAAGAGCATTTCTTTGGCGGCCGGCAGATTCCGTTCGTATTCGCCCGGGGCGTCGCCGACATCCGAGATGACCCGGAAGGCGACGAACGGCAATCCATAGACATAGGCGATTTGGGCGAAGGCCGCGCTTTCCATGTCACAGGAGAGGCAGCCGAATTCTTTGCGAATCGCTTCGCGCTCTGTTGGAGATGCGATGAAGCGGTCACCAGAGCAAATCCGGCCCGTTTCGTGAGGATAACGGCATGTTTCGGCGGCTTTCTCCGCCGCTTGGACGAGATCGGGGTCCGCAAGGAGGCCGATTTTCTCGATGCCGCTGATGAAGCAGCGCGGATCGCCGATTGGCGAGGTGTCCAAATCGTGCTGGATGAATTCGTTGCCGATGATGACGGAGAACAACGGGGCCTTCTCGGGATCCACGGAACCACCTACTCCGGCATTAATAATGCCGTCAACATTCGGATAACGGTCCGCGATTGCGGCGATCGATGACCCGGCGAACACTTTCCCGATGCCGGAAATGGCCACGAGGAAAGAATGTCCGCGGTAAGAACATTCGTAGAAGGACGGATATCCTTCTTTGGTTTGGACGACAGAGTCGGCGCGAGCCAATAAGAGCTCGGCCTCTTTTTTCATGGCGAACACGAACGCTTTCATGGTTTCTAGTATAAATTCGAGCGGTTCCTTTTAAAATATCGATATGGCCAAAAGGTGGTTGGATAACAAAACGATCATCATCACCGGAGCCAGTTCGGGCTTCGGGCGCCTTTTGGCGACTTCTCTTATCCAAAAGCATGGCTGTTTGGTGCTCGGCATCGGCCGGAGCGCCGAGAAGTTCGCCGCCTTCAAAGAAGAATTGGGTTCCTTCAGCGACCGCTTGATCCCCCACTGCTTCGATGTCGGCGACCGGGCGGCCTGGGCTGCGTTCCGCGAAACGCTCGTCCGCGAGGGCATCACCCCCGATTGTCTCATCAACTGCGCCGGCATCATGCCGCCGTTCAATGCCGCGTTAGATACCCCGATCGAAACGTTCGAGAAAACGATGCAAACCAATTTCTACGCGGCTTTGTATGGAATTGAGGCACTAAAAGATTTACTCGCAAAGTCATCGGAAGGGGCGATTGTCAACATCGATAGTTCCGCCGCATTGGCCACCATCGTCGGCACCGCGCCCTATACCGCCTCGAAAGCGGCCCTCTGCCACTACACCCAATGTCTGCAATATGAACTCGGCAAGAAACGCTATGTCGGTCTCATCATGCCGGGCTTCTCGCCGACCGCGATCATGCGGGATATCAAACTGAACGAGAAAGAAGAACGGATGCTCCGCCGCTTCAGCACCCCGGAAGACAAGATGGTAAAGAAGATTCTTCGGGCCATCCTCCATAAACGGAAACGCTGCATCCCGGGCGCCGATGCAAAGTTCATGTACCATGGGTATCGGCTTTTCCCGCGCACCACGACGAAAGCCATCCGTTATGTTCTATGCAAGAGCGGGCTCCCCATGTTCGAAAACGTTTTCGAATCATGCGATAATAAGAACCAAGGCGACGAACGATGAAGTATTGCATCCATTGCGGAAAAGAATTGCCCGATGAGGCCAGATATTGTTCCGCTTGCGGAAAACCGGTCGAAAAGAAGGAAGAGCAGCTTTCCTCGACTTTGGATTTGTCGCGGGACAATCGTTTGACTTACGGCCTTGGTCTAGCCGCGACCATCGTCGGCGCGGTAGGCGTTGTCCTAATCGGCTTCTTTGGCTGGGCGGGCGTCGTCGGGGTCGGATTAGGCATCCCCGCGATCGTCCTCGCCTCAAAAGACAAAGACATCCCACAAGGAAAAGTCCGGAACGGCCTCGTCCTCGGCGTCGTCGGAACGACCTTAGGGGTGATCGCCATCATCAGTTTCATCCTCTACCGATTCGTCTACTTCCCATCACTCTTCTAGAAGCGTCCCTCCCATGCGGACGCTTTTTATGTATAATGCAGGTATGCAAAAACGCGTATTGACCTTTCAAGACTATTCCTGCTTCGGCCGTTGTTCCTTGACCGTGGCCCTCCCGACCCTTTCCGCCTGCGGCGTCGAAACGGTCGGCGTCCCAACCTCTCTGCTTTCCAATCACACCCAGTTCCCCGAATGGAGTTTTTTGGATCTCAAAGACGAATTGCCGAACATCTTCGCCAAGTGGGATGCTTTGCATCTCCATTTCGACGCCATCCTGACCGGCTACCTCTCCACCATCCAGATTCCCGTCATCAAAGAGGCGATCCGCAAATTCGGAGCCCCCGGGACGACGGTGATCGTCGATCCGGCAATGGCCGACCACGGAGAACTCTATCCCGGTTTTGGCGAGGAACATGTCGCGGCGATGCGCGAACTTGTCGCGATGGCCAATATCGTGAAGCCCAATGTCACCGAAGCGTTGCTTTTGGCGGGCCGCGATCCTTCTCATCCCGAGGGATTCACCCGCGAGGAACTCAAAGAATTAGCCGAGGATGTGGCGAAACTCGGTCCGAAAACCGTCCTGATCACCGGAATTGAGAAACCGGGGAAAAAGATCGCCAATTTCCTTTATGACAACGGCGCCTGTTTCGATCTGATCGGCAAGAAACGGCCTGGCGTCTATCACGGAACCGGGGATCTATTCAGCGCCGCGTTCACTGGGGCATTGGTGAATGGATGCGACATGACCGAAGCCGTATCGGTCGCGCATAAGTTCGTGGTCGCCGCCATCGAGGAAACGCTTAAGGACGGAATCGACGGAAAACGATTCGGTCCGCAATTCGAAAAAGCGATTCCGACATTGATAAAACTAATAAAGAAAAGGGCCAATTGAGGCCCTTTGTTTTTATCTGGCGGAGGCGAAGAGATTCGAACTCTTGCTGGAC
>CAMYXQ010000092.1 GCA_947303105.1 uncultured Caryophanales bacterium
CGACGTGGAGGCCCTGGGCGCTGGGGAAGGGGAACATATCCAAAATATAATATTTTGGTTTGGAGAAATCGCTGGTATCGCAATAGAAAGTGTTATTGGTAAGCCAATAGGACCGCCACTTGGGCTCAATGTCTTTGGGATTGTAACTCATAACGAACCTCCTAACGCTTGATGGCTGCCTTGTATAAGCCAAGGTACAATGCGGCCGATTCTTTCCAGGAATGGTCGCAGGACATGGCGTTCAACGCCATAACAGCATACGCTTTCGGGTCGCGATAGTAACTAAAAGATACGTCGATGCCGTAGTTTAGGCCGCCGACATCGAAATCGTTAAAGACGATTCCGTCCGGTTTGTCGCTGTCGAGCGGGGAATGGACGGTATCCGCCAGACCACCGGTCCTACGGACGACGGGCGGGGTGCCGTAACGTTGGGCGATCATCTGGGAAATGCCGCACGGCTCGAAGAGGGACGGCATCAGGAAGAAGTCGGAACCGGCATAAATCAGGTGAGCGATCTGCTCGTTGTAACCAATATAGATGCCGACCTGGTTCGGATAGCGGTCGCGGAGATTCTGGAGCCGCCACTCGAGATGGGGGTCGCCGGCGCCGAGGACGACGAGGGCACCGCCTTGAGGGGCAATACGTTGTTCGAACGATTCGAACACGAGTTCCATGCCCTTCTGATCGGTGAGACGGCTCACCACACCGAAGATCGGGCCTTCGGGGCATGGGATGGAAAGCTTCTCGCAGAGGAAGGGGCGATTTTCCTTCTTCTTGGCGAAGGTGGCTTTGCTGTAATGGACGGGGATGTCTTTGTCATGGAGCGGGTCCCATTCCTTGACGTCGATGCCATTCACGATGCCGGTGAAATCCCATTCGCGGAGACGGAGGGCGCCTTCTAGATGGTGGCCGAGCCACGGTTGAAGAAGCTCGCTGCGATGGGTCGGCGAGACGGTCGAGATCTTGTCGGCGTACATGATGCCGGCTTTGAGGGTGCTGACCATATCATCCAAGCGGACCTGACCGTAGTAGAAGAGATCCTCGGAAAGACCGAACAAATCGGGCAGGGCATCCGGGTACAAATAGCCCTTGAATGCGGGGTTATGGATGGATAAGACAAATCGAATATCCCTGTAGAACCCGTCTTCTTTGTAGCGTTCTTTGATCAAACACGGCACGATGGCGGCCTGCCAATCGTGGACGTGGACGATGTCGGGGCAGAACTGAATCCGCTTGAGCATCTCGATAAAGGCAAGGGAGAAGAAAGCGAATCGTTCGCCGTCGTCGCCGAAACCATAGAGCTTCTCGCGGTCGAAATAATAAGCGTTGGCGATGAAGTAGAAAACGACGCCGTCGCGTTCCATGCGATAGATGTCCGCCTGCTGGCGGCGCCATCCCATATAGACCGGGAAGGTCGTGACGAGGATCGGGGCGAAGTCTTTCTTGTCCCAAAGGGACCGGTAAAGCGGCATCACCACCGCCACTTCGTTTTTCTTTTTGGCGAGCTCAACGCTCAAAGAATAGACAACATCGGCGAGACCACCCGTCTTGGCAAAGGGGTTGCTCTCGCTGGCAAGCATGGCAATCTTCATACATTGGCTCCCTGTTTGAGATAAAGCAGTCCGGTCTTCTTGCCCTGGATTCTGGCCCCCGGACGGATTTTCGAATACTTATCGAGGACGACGTTGACGAGCACCGCGCCTTCGCCGATCTCGCAGTTGGTGAGAATGACGCAGTTGCGGATGACCGCGCCCTTTCCGACTTTGACGCGCCGGCAGAGGATCGAGTCGCGGACCTCGCCTTCGATGACACAGCCATTGGCGATGAACGAATGCACGACTTCGCTGTCTTTGCCATAGAGGGCCGGCGGGGTGTCGTGGGTCTTGGTGTAGATCGGCCAATCTTTGCGGAATAAGGATTCGCGGACTTCGGGTTTCATGAGCTCGAAAGAGTAATCCACATAGTGGTGCAGCGAATCGAAGCAACGGGCATAGCCTTCGTAACGGGCGGTATGAACGCGGAAGAGTCCTTTTTCGATCGCCCATTCGAGGATCTGCTCGAGGTCGTATTGTTCAGGGAAGGTACCCCGGCGATCGCCGAGCTGGAATAAGGTCTCGCGATTGAGGATGATGGCCCCGATGGACACTTTGGCCCGCTTATTGACGCCTTCGTTCGGGGTGAGGCTCTTGAGATAGCCGTCTTCGTCGATGTCCACCACGTTCTCGCGGAGGAAGGAACGGTCGGCGTTCTTGATTTCCGTATAGACCAAGGTGGCTTTCTCACCGCGTTCGACATGCTCCTTGAAGATGGGGCGGAAGTCGATGGTCGTCATGATGTGGGCGCTTTGAACGACGATGTAATCGATGTCGTAGTTATAGAGAACCCAGTCGTTTTCGAGTATATTCTCGAAATCGGTGTTGGGAACGAGGCCTTCGTGACCTTTTTCGTTATAGAACACCCGCTGATGGCCCAACTTGGTGTTGGTGACCCAATTCATGTTGGTGCCCATGTGCTTGAGGGTGCTACGGAGATGGTCGCGGACGAGGATCGAAATCGTTTCGATGCCTGAGTTGCAGAAGTTCGAAAGGGCGACGTCGATGATCGCATAACGCCCCAAGAAGGAGGTGGACGCCAAGGTACGGGACTCCGTCAGAGGCCCGAGCTCCGGCGAGGTGTGGCAATTGACCAAGCCAAGGATGTTCTTCATGTTCATAAACGCGCCGCCTTTCCGTTGCTGACGAGGACGATTTCCTCGCGTCCCTCATTGACGATTTCGCCTTCGGCGACCAGGGAATCCGGGCCGACGATGGCATCGTAGACCTTGGCGTTCTTGCCGATGACCGCGCCATCCATGACGACGGTGTTCTCGACATAGGCGCCTTCATCAATCAAAACTTCGCCGGAGATGACGCAGTGATGGATTTCGCCGAGGATGGTCGCACCTTGGTTCACCAAAGAATCGCGGACCACCGCATTCGGCCCGATGTATTGCGGGAGGACGTGGGCATCCTCGCTGTAAATCTTGTTGTCGGCCTGAATTGTGTAGAGGCTGGTATGCGTTTCCGGGTTGAGGAGGAGATCCATATTGGCTTCATGGAGGGAGGAAACGGTGCCGACGTCTTTCCAGTAGCCGGAATAGGTGTAGGCCATGAGTTTCTTCTTGTCGCGCAACATCGTCGGGATGATGTTCTTGCCGAAGTCATGCTCGCTTTCCTCATTCTTCGCATCGGCGATGAGGGCGGCGCGCAAAACCTTATAGGTGAAGATATAGATACCCATGGAGGCGAGGTCGCTGGTCGGTTTCTTCGGTTTCTCTTTGAAATCGATGAT
>CAMYXQ010000093.1 GCA_947303105.1 uncultured Caryophanales bacterium
TCACCAACCCGCGCACAGGCGGCGTGAAAGCCGGCTCCTTCAAAGGCAGCGACATGGCCGGTTTGGTGGCCTTCGCCCCGGGCGAGAAGAGCAAATTGCTCTTGGTCACCGACAAAGCCCACACCCGCGTCGTCGATCCCGACAAGGCCGTCACCAAGGGCGGCCGCCTCGCCAAGAGCGTCGCGCTTTATAGCACCTTCAAGAGCGATCCGAACAAACTGATCTTCATCGCCAAGGTCGGCGACCGCGAGCCGCCGGTCACTTATGCGGCGATCCTCAGCAACAAAGAGGACTACGAACTGACTTGGAACGATTTCTATCTGACCCCGGCCGAGAAATACGCCAAGAGCCAGACCGGCTTCAAGGCCAAGAACAAGATCGCCCTCATCGGCCGCGCCGACTGCGACTATATCGATGAGAAGATCGTCTCTTATGAAATCCCCAAGCCCGAACGGCCTGAAGAACCGCTCGAACCTCTTTTAGAGGTTGATGTCGCCAAGAAAGCCGACTTCGAGCAGATTTCCCTTTTCGATGAGGAGGACGAGGACGAATGATGAAAGTCCTCACCCCCGATTATTTGGCCGGCCACGCCGACGAGGTGGAGCCGCGCTTCTTCTTAGCTAAGAACATCAAGGCGGTCCTCGTCGATTTGGACAATACCTTGGCCCCGGTCAACGAGCACGAGCCTCGGCCCCAGTTTTTGCCGTGGGTCCTGCGCCTCAAAGAGGCCGGCCTCGCCGTTTTCATCGCCAGCAACAACCATGGCGAGCGGGTCGCCACCTTCGCCCGCATCCTCGGCGTCGAAGCCGCCCCGATGCTCGCCAAGCCGTTCAAGACCCGCTTGCTCAAGTGGTGCAAGAAGAAAGGCTTCGCGCCCCACGAGGTCGCCTTGTTGGGCGATCAGGTCTATACCGACATCATCGCCGCCAAACGGGCGAAGATCCTTTGCATCCTGACCGAGCCGCTAAGCGTCGTCGACGGCCATTTCACCCACGTCGGAAGAGCCCTCGACCGCCGGGCGCGGAAGAAAATCGCGAAAGAGGGGAAAATCCCCAATTGGAGAGACGCATGCTGAAACCGAAGAACATCGCTTATCTACAAGGCCTCGCCAACCGCCTCGACCCCGTCGTCACCGTCGGGAAAGGCGAGATCGATGAGAAACTCATCGCTTCGATCGAGAACGCCTTGCGGGCCCATGAGCTCATCAAAATCCGCATCCTCGACAACGCCACCTATTCGCGGAAGGAAATCGGGCCTCTTTTAGCCGAAAAGACCGGGTCCGAATTCGTGTCCGTCCTCGGCCGCGTCGTCACCCTTTATAAACCGAAGGAGAAACCGGTCATCGTCCTGCCTTGCTAGTATGGAGAATCTCGTCATCTACGGCGGGGCTTTCGACCCCGTGCATAACGGTCATCTGCGCATCGCCGAAGCGGCCTCGCTCCGCTTAAACGCCGATGTCGTTTTCGTCCCGACCCATAAGCCGCGGTGGAAGGAAGCGTCCGCCAGCGATGAGGACCGGGTCAAGATGCTCAAGATCGCCCTCCGGAAAGCGAAGAATCCCTCGTTCACGATCTCGCTATGCGAAATGGAACGGAACGAGGATGAGACCTACACGATCGACACCCTCCATTATTTCCAAAAGAAGTATCCGGACCGCCAGTTGGTCCTGTTGATCGGGACCGATCAGGTCAACGCCTTCCCGAAGTGGAAAAACGCCGATGAGATCGCATCGATCGCGAACATCGTCTACGTCGACCGCCCGGGATACGAACCCGATAAAGCGGTGGTGAAGAAGTATAAAATGAAGTCCCTCGGATTCAGCGAATCGGGCGAGGTGTCCTCGACCTCGATCCGCGAGCTCCGTTACCTCGATTTGCCGGGCGCGATCCTCGATTACATCTCCAGTCATCACCTCTATTACATGAAGACGTTGGAAACTTACCTGGATGGGCGGAGATTGGAGCATTCCATCTCGGTCGCCGAGCTCGCTTATGCAATCGCTTATCGGAACCATATCCCCAATCCGGGACGGGCCTACATCGCCGGTTTGCTCCACGATGTCGCCAAGCGTCTCCCTGACGAGAAAGCCCGGGCGATAATGAAGGAAAAGTTCAGTGATTATCGAAAGATTCCGACATTCGTCTGGCATCAATTCACCGGGGCGAAAGTGGTGGAGGACGTCTTCAAAATCGACGATCCGACCGTTCTTGATGCGATTGAATTCCATTGTACGGGACGAGCCGAGATGGACGAGATCGCGATGATTATCTACGCCGCGGACAAAATCGAGCCGACGCGCGGCTGGGACAGCGCCAGATTCATCAAAATGTGCCTGGCCGATTACGAAAAGGGCTTCATCGAAGTCCTCCGGGCGAACCGGGAATTCTTAACCAAGAAAGGCAGCGATCCGAATTCGATCAGTTGGACTCGCGAATGCTTCGAATACTACCTAGGAGGAAACGCCGATGGCTTATCCAAGAAAAGTTAATCTCGCCGTCAAAACGTTAGAAGACCGCAAAGGCGAAGAGATCGAAATCCTTAACGTTCAGAACTTGACTCCGTTCGCGGATTATTATGTCGTGGCGACCGCTCCGAACCTTCGAGCGCTCGGCGCTTTCGCCGATCATTTGGATGAAGCGTTCGAAAAAGACGGCGACCCAATTAGAAGAATCGAGGGAAAACCCGAGAGCGAATGGGTCATCGTTGATGCTGGCGAAATTGTCATTCATCTCTTCACGAAAGAGAAACGCCAGGAGATCGATTTGGAGACTTTGATCAAAAAGGCGAACTCCAAGCGATAAGCAATCCGGTAATGCGAACCCTCCCAAATTCGGAGGGTTTTCTTTTCGTTCACGCATATGCGCACGTTCCTTTTTATTAAATAGGTTATATAAAATTCCCGATCTATCAGAAAAGTGGTAGTTGGGTAACAAGCTAAGAGGCATAACTACTAACGAAAAGACTTCAAAAACCGAAATTAACACAACTGCGCATAATGTCCATTATGTAAATAAACACGAAGAAAAGAACGATAATAACTACACAAAACGAAAACATGGTAATATTAGGTGTTCTAAAAGTTATCAACAAAAACCGAGTTATCAACGATTTTTCAAAATTACTAGAAAACTACTAGTGGTTTTTCGTTTTTGATAAGGAAACATCGAATCTTTCACTTTTGAGTGGCGGGATTTCATTATATTAAATCTTGTGAATCCGCTCCCCCACCACTTTCTTATAGGATTATCCGCTAACCTCTGAATCTGGCGGGTTTTCGCATATCTAGAACCAAAGACATCAATCTCGTA
>CAMYXQ010000094.1 GCA_947303105.1 uncultured Caryophanales bacterium
GGTCTATTTGATTTTATCAAAGCCAATAGGCGGTCGACGTTGGATTCCGCCTCTTCGGCGCTGGTCTCGGCGATGATGGAAAGAAGGTCCAGATCGCTGGTCGAATCATCGAAATTGGATAAGGTCTGGGGTTCTTTCTTCCGGAGGCGGTCCTTCTCTTCTTTGCGGATCCTCTTTGGGGCATCGCGCATATATTCTTCGGCCTCTTGGCAGGCGTAGGGCAGGTTGCGGAATTCCTCGAGGTCGTCGAAGGCCTCATCGAACTGATCCAAAGCGAAACGGATCTCGAGATCGGCTTTGAGGGTCTTGATCGGGGAATATTCGTAAAGGGCGGCGCGATGCTCGGATATGAGGGCCATCGCTTCCTCGAGTTTCTCGGTCATGAGCAAAGCGCTCAAACGATAGAAAAGCTCGGAAGGTTCGGAGGTTTTCTCCGTTTGTTCGAGGATGGCGGCGTAATCTTCGGCCGCGAAAAGTTCGTCGAGGGTCATCGGGTCACCAAAGCGGTCCCGACCGGGCAGACATCGCCGCCGCAATGGGTTTTGCCGCCGCTTTTGCGGGAGCAGGAGGCGAGGATGAGGAGGCTCGCCAGAAGGATGAGAATCGGTCGTACCGCGCGTTTCATGCTAATCATTGTAACCTCCCTCTTCCGCAAACGGAAGAAAGTCCGTGGTTTGAAATGGCATAAAAAGGGGGTAATATATGTCCGTTCGCCCCCTGTGGGTCGCGAACAAGAGGTAAACACATGCTTGTATTATTCGCTGACACCGATTGCGACATGACGCCTGCGTTATGTAAGGAATTCGGATATAAAACATTGATCTCCATGCCGTACTACATGAACGGCAAAGAAGAATGGCCCTATGAAAGCTGGGACTCGTTCGACGACGTGAAGTTCTACGCCGAACTCGCCGCCTGCGAGGAGATCCCGACCACCGCCGGCCTCTCCCCCGAGAAATACCGCTCCTACATCGAGCCGGAATTCGCCGCCGGGAACGACATCCTCTACGTCCACTTCTCCGCGAAGATGAGCAGCACCTTCCAGGCCCTCGATCTCTGCTTGGAGATGCTCAAAGAGAAATACCCCGACCGCAAATTCTATCGGTTGGACACCAAGGCGATGACCATCTTCACCTTGCCCTTCCTTAAGGAAATCGGCCGGAAGTACAAAGAAGGCCTCTCCGCCGAGGAACTCATCGCCTATGGCGAATCGATCCGCGGCAACTACGCCTGCTACTTCTTCGCCGACAACCTCCGCTTCTTCGCCAAGAGCGGCCGCGTGAGCGGATTCACCGCCTTCGTCGGCGGCTTACTCGGCATCAAACCGATCATCGGCTTCGACGATGACGGCGTCATGAAAACCTTCGGCCGCGAGAACGGCAAACTCAACGCGATCAAGCGCATCATGCGCTACGTCGAAGAGCTCGGCGACGAACCGGAGAAGGGCACCTTCTATATCGCCCACTGCGGCGTCCCCGAACTCGCCGCCAAACTCCGCGACAGACTCATGGAACGCTACGGACCGGACATCGACTACGTCATGCTCCCGCCGAACCCGACCATCGGCTGCCACTGCGGCCCGGGCTGCGTCGGCGTCTGCTTCCACGCCAAGAGACGCGTGTAAGGAACAAAAAAAGAAAGCCGCGTGCGATCGCGGCTTTTCTTTCACTTAGAAGTCGAAGGCCACCGCCGTGCCATTCTCTTTGGCATAGCCAAGGAAGTACGACATATAGTGGTAGAATTGGCGGACCGTCTTATCGCGGAGCAGGTCCTTTTCGCCGGTTTTGGCGAGGTCGACGAGCTTGTCGAGGCTCTCGCCTTCGACGAGGACGAACGACTTGTCCATGAACGGCAGTTCGGTCGCCTTCTTGCATTCGATGAGGAATTCCTCGGCGTATAAGAGGCGGGCGAGCGCCATCGGGACGCGGAAGATCTCGTAGCCGGAGGTGTATTTGCGCGGCTTGATGTCTTCCACCGCTTTGCGGTCGAAGCAAAGGACCATCGCCCGAGGATGATCGTCGATCTGATAGGTGACCGGCATCGGGGCCGCCACCGGCTCAGGGCGGCGTTCCCGGCGTTCGCGGTTTTGGCGGTTTCCGTCATTGCGCTTTTGGTTGTTGTTATTGCGGTTCTTTTTCGGGGCGATGTCGCTCATGCGGAAGCGACGGGGGACGACGGGTTCCCCGTTCTTGGCGGGGTTGCGAACCGCTTCGGGTTTTTGTTCTTTCTTCATAATCTATTCATTCCGTTTCTTGTCTTTCGCGTGCAAAACACCGAAGGTGATGGCTAAGGCGATCCCCACCGCGGCGATGGAGATGAGGACGACGAGGACCCCGAAGCCGACGCGGTAGGCGACGACTCCGACGACGCCGAGGATGCCGGCGATGACGGAGATCCAACCTTGGGGATCTTGGGTTGGCGATTCGGGTCTTTCGTAGGCGCGGATGCCGGTGACGACCGGCTTATCGGCGTCATCGAGCCACTTCCCCATGCGGGTATAACTGAAGGAGATGGTATCGGTCGCCCCACCGGAGATGGCGGAGTAATAATAATTGGCCATCGTGTGGCGGGCGGTTCCGCCGACGTCGAAGTCGATGAGGAACCCGCTGTAGGATTTCTCCGATTCGGCTAAGGTGACGGAGATGACGGTTTCCCAGGCGGTCGAGGCGCTTTCGGCGGTTTCATAGTAGCTCACCGCGGTCGAAGCGATGGCGTAAGAGGCGGGCGCCACGCCGGAAGAGACATCGTAGACCCAGAAGGATTCTCCCACTGGAACATAGGTGCCATCGAGCCAATTCTCGGGGTGACTATCCTCTTTATAGAGGATGTAATCCGTGGATTCGCCGGGGGCGAGCAAGAGTTCGCCGCTGGTCGAGTAAGCCCGTTCGAAGCAATAATTCCGGCCGTCGCCACCCTCCGCTTTGGCGTAGGCGTGGTTCGGGGCACGTAAATAATGATCGAGATCGGCGTTGCTTAAAGTAAGGGTCACCGTTTCGGCGACCGGATCGCTGACGGATGCGGACCAACTGCCGGCGTTCTCGCTTTCGGTCGGTTCGATCGCGGGGACGTAGGCCGCCGCCGTCAATAAGGCAACGCTCAAAAGACCTTTGATCATGGGCCTATTATAGCACGCAGGCGGAAAGAAAGAAAAACAGCCCGGAGGCTGCGTTTCTATTTTGGCGCGCCCGAACCGACTCGAACGGTTGACCCAC
>CAMYXQ010000095.1 GCA_947303105.1 uncultured Caryophanales bacterium
GATCTCTTTCTTGCCGGACTTCTGGAGGGCTTCAACCTTCTTAAGAAGGTATTCATCCACGAACGGTCCTTTTTTGCTAGAACGTGCCATGACTTTCTATCTCCTTTCCTTATTTGCCCTGGCTCTTGCGGCGCATGATGAGGCGGCTGGAGCTGAGCTTCGATTTGCGGGTCTTCACACCCTGGCTCTTCTTACCCCAAGGGGTACGCGGAGCATCGCGGCCGACAGGGCACTTGCCCTCACCACCACCATGGGGGTGGTCGACCGGGTTCATCGCGGAACCGCGGACGGTCGGGCGGATGCCTTTGTGGCGGGTGATGCCGGCTTTGCCGACGGTGACGAGGTTGTGGTCCTCATTGCCGACGGCGCCGATGGTGGCGCGGCAGTTGCCGAGCACTTTGCGGACTTCGCTGGAAGCCAAGCGGAGGATGACGTATTTGCCATCGACGCCGAGCTTCTGGGCGGAGGTGCCGGCGCTGCGGCACATCTGGCCGCCGCGTCCGGGCATGAGCTCGATGTTATGAACGAGCGTGCCATCGGGGATGTTGCGGAGTTCGCAGCAGTTGCCGACTTTGATGTCGGTCGCTTCGCCGGAGACGAGGACGTCGCCGACTTTGACTCCGCTCGGAGCGATGATGTATCTCTTCTCGCCATCGGCGTAGGCCAAGAGGGCGATGAAGGAGGTGCGGTTCGGATCGTACTCGATCGCCTTCACGGTCGCGAGGATGTTGTCCTTGCGGCGACGGAAGTCGATGATGCGGTAACGATTCTTGTTGCCACCGCCATGATGGCGGCAGGTGATGACTCCTTGATTGTTGCGGCCACCGGTATGTTTCTTCGGGGCCAGCAATGCTTTTTCAGGAGTGGCTTTGGTGATGCCTTCGTAGCTGAGGGTCGTCATATGGCGGCGGCTCGGCGTGTACGGGCGATATGATTTGATTGCCATTTTCTTTCTCCTATAGTGGATTCTTTACAAACAAACTTTGTTTGAGGGTGTGCCTTACTCCTTGAAGAGGTCGATCGCACTGCCTTCGGCAATGGTGATGATCGCCTTCTTGTATCCGCCGACGATGCCTTTGTAACGGCCGCCGCGGCTCTTTTCTTTCGGCTTCTGATTCACGACCTTGACGTCAATGACCTTGACTTCGTAGAGGCGCTGGAAGCTGTCTTTGATCTCGATCTTGTTGGCGTAGTCGCTGACTTTGACCGTGACCTTGTTCTCGTTTTGGAGGAGAGCCATCGTTTTCTCGGTGATGACCGGGGCGAGGATGACTTTGTAGTCGTGTTCGGTCGGGGCGGCGAAGGATTTCTTCGCTTCTTCGACGACCGCTTCTTTCTTCTTGGCCATTATTCGAGTCCTCCTTCGATCGCCTTGATGCCAGCTTTGCTGACGACGACCGACTTGCAATTGAGCAGATCGACGACCGACACGTTTCCGAGCGGGCGGACGATCACTTTGCCGATGTTGCGGGCGCTCTTGACGACGTTCTCATTCTCGCCATCGACGATGAGGAGGGTCTTGCCTTCCGCCTTGATCGCGGCAAGAGCCGCGGCGAAGGCTTTGGTGCTGACCTTCTCGGCCTTGAGCTCATCGACGATGATGAGGCCTTCGGCTGCCTTCTGGCTGAGGACGGTCTTATACGCGAGCGCATGCGCTTTCTTATTTTGGCTAACCGTATAGTTTTGGTTGCCATCCGGTCCGAACACCTTGCCGCCGCCGACCCAGATCGGGGAACGGCTGCTGCCGGCGCGGGCGCGGCCGGTGCCTTTCTGTCTCCAGGGCTTTTTGCCGCCGCCGGAAACTTCGTGGCGCTTTTTGGTTTTGGCGGTCGCCTGACGGGCGTTGGCTTGTTCGGTCACGACAGCGTCATGAACGACTTGCTCGTTGGCTTCCTTGATGCCGAACACCGCAGCGCTGAGGGTGACGGTTCCAGCATCTTCGCCGGTGAGAGTAACGACCGGCAATTTGATTGTTTTCGCAGCCATCGTTATTCTCCTTTCTCTTCATGGCTCACCAATTCTTTGACGACGGGTTTGCCGAATTGGGTGAGGGCGGCGCTGCGGACGACCACGAGGGATTTCTTCGGGCCGGGGACGGCGCCTTTGATGAGCATGTAATTCTTTTCGGCGTTGACCTCGACCACGGTGAGGTTGAGGATCGTCGCCTGATGGGGGCGCCAATGACCGGACATTTTCTTGCCGGGGATGACGCGGTTGTTGTCACGGCCGTTGTTCGCGAACGAACCGACGCCGCGGTGGTAACCGGAACCATGCGCTTTCGGACCGATGTGGTGATGATAGCGTTTGATGGTGCCGACATAACCATGGCCTTTGGTGGTGCCGATGACATCGACGACTTCGCCGCTAGCGAAGATGTCGACATTGATCTCTTCGCCAACGTTCTTGGCGTAGATTTCATCGCCTTGGAGCTCGATGAGATTCTCTTTCGGGCTCACGCCGGCTTTCTCGAAGATGCCGAGTTCCGGCTTGCTGAGGCGCTTGGCCTCAATGTCTTCATAGCCGACCTGAAGGGCTTCGTAGCCATCTTTCTCGATGGTTTTCTTTTGGATGACGACGTTCGGGAGCACCTCGATGACGGTGACCGGATACATCGTTCCGTCTTTCGCGAAGACCTCGGTCATGCCCATTTTTCTTCCGATGATGGATTTCATGTTTGGGGTCCTCCTTATAACTTGATGTCGATATCGACGCCGCTGGGAAGGTCGAGCTTCCGAAGTTGCTCCACCGTTTCCTTCTGCGGATTGACGATGTCGATCAATCTCTTGTGGGTACGGATTTCGAATTGCTCACGGCTATCCTTGTACTTGAAGGTAGCGCGGAGAATCGTGTACACCTGCTTTTCGGTGGGAAGAGGGATCGGCCCCTTCACACTCGCACCGGTCTTCTTTGCAACTTCGATGATCTTCTCAGCCGATTGGTCGAGGATCGCGTGATCGTAAGCTTGCAAACGGACACGGATGGTTTTGTTCGCCATGAATTTTCCTCCTTACGTAATTTCTTCAGACTTCCGGCGTTTTGCTCCGTGTGAGTTCCCTGAGGTCCCCCATAGCGGACAACGCTTATGGGTGTGTCAGCAACATCCCACTTCAACGCAGACGCCAGCGAGGGAAACTATATGCCTACGCGTATAGGTATGCAA
>CAMYXQ010000096.1 GCA_947303105.1 uncultured Caryophanales bacterium
CAACACCTACGTCTTCGAGGCCAAGACCCTGCTCTCTGACTTCCGCAAGATCCTGCAGCTGGACAGCGAAGCCTTCGACGACGTCGCCGGCGATGCCGACACGCTCGCAGGCCTGCTCCTGGAAATCAAGGGCGAGTTCCCGCAGCTGCACGAGCGCATCACCTATGAGCACTTCACCTACTACCTTATGGAACATAAGGATTTCGGTGTGGATCTCATTCATAAATGTCAGGCCTCTAGAGACGCCCGCGAAGCGGCCCGCAAAGCGCGCGAAGCCGCCCGTGGCGAGCGCAAGAAGAAAGCCGACATCGTCATCAGCGACAAGTTGGCCCAGGCCCAGTCCAAAGACTTCGAAGAGAACGAACTCTTCATCGTCGAGGGTGACTCGGCCGGCGGCAGCGCCAAGAACGGCCGCGACCGTCTGCACCAGGCGATCCTTCCTCTGCGAGGAAAACCGCTCAACACCGACTCGGTCACCATGGAACGCATGCTCCAGAACGTCGAGTTCGCCACATTGATTCAGACCATCGGAGCCGGCGTCGGCCAGAATTTCGACGTCAGCGAGTCGCGCTACGGCAAGATCATCATCATGACCGATGCCGACGTCGACGGCGCCCACATCCAGACCCTGCTCTTGACGTTCTTCTATAACTACATGAAGCCGCTCATCGACAACGGCATGGTCTATATCGCCTGCCCGCCTCTTTACCGCGTGTACCGCAAGAGCGATCCCTCCAAGTTCGTCTACGTCTGGGAGGACGACAAACTCGAAGAGGCCAAGGCGAAGATCGGCCCGGGTTATGGCATCAACCGTTATAAAGGTCTCGGCGAAATGAACGCCGACCAGCTCGCCAGCACGACGATGAACAAGAAGACCCGTCGCTTGCTCCGCGTCAGCATCCAGGATCCCCTCGTGGTGGAGAAGCGCATCTCCATCCTCATGGGCCGCGATCCTTCGCTGCGCCGTTCCTGGATCGAAGAGAACATCGTCTTCAACGAAGAAGACGCTTTCATGAAAGAAGTGAAGGGGGAATAACATGGCAACCAAGAAGAAAAAAGTCATCGTTACCGCTCCTCCGATCATCGAGGACATCAGTGATTCGTCTTTAGACGAACTCATGGGCGATCGCTTTGGCATCTACGCCAAAGACGTCATCCAGGACCGCGCGATCCCCGACGCCCGCGATGGCCTAAAGCCCGTCCAGCGTCGCATCGTCTACGATATGTGGGACACCCACAACACGTTCGAGCACCCGACCAAGAAGAGCGCCCACATCGTCGGCGACGTCATGGGTAAATATCACCCGCACGGCGACGCCTCCATCTACGACGCCCTCGCGCACCTTTCGCAGGACTGGCGCCTCCGTTACCCGCTCGTGCAATTCCAAGGCAACAACGGCTCGATGGACGGCGACGATCCCGCCGCGCCCCGTTACACGGAAGCGCGCCTTTCGCGCATCTCCAACGAGCTCGTCCGCGACATCGAGACGAACACCGTCGACATGGCCCTCACCTACGACGACAGCGAGACCGAGCCGGTCGTCTTGCCGGCCCGCTTCCCGAATCTGTTCGCCAACGGCAGCAGCGGCATCGCCGTCGGTTTGGCCACCGAGATCCCCAGCCACAACCTGAAAGAGATCTGCCAGGCCATCTCCTATCGCATCAAACACCGCGACTGCACGGTGGAAGACCTCATGAGATTCGTCCCCGGCCCCGATTTTCCGACCGGCGGCATCATCCACGGGGCGGAAGGCCTCAAATCGATCTATGAGACGGGCCGCGGCCGCATCTCGGTCTCCTCGCGCTGCGAGATCACAGAGGACGAGGATGGCCTCAAACAGATCATCGTCACCGAAATCCCCTTTGGGGTCAATAAAGCCAAACTCGTCGGCCAGATCGACAAACTCCGCCACGACAAGGCGGTGGCCGGCATCGAGGAAGTCCGCGACGAGACCGACAAATCCGGTCTAAGGATCGCCATCGACGTCAAGAAAGAGGCCAACCCGGAATCCTTGCTCAAGTTCTTGATGAGCAAGACCGATTTGATGACCTCTTACTCAGCCAACATGGTCGCCATCGTCGACGGGCGCCCGAAGACCCTCGACCTCGTCAGCTACGCCGACTGCTACATCAGCCATCAGATCGACGTCATCACCAGACGGAGCAATTTTTTGCTCGCCAAAGACAAAGACCGCCTCTCGATCGTCGACGGCCTCATCAAAGCCGTCTCCATCCTCGAGGAAGTCGTCGAAGTCATCAAGAAGAGCAAAGACAAAGCCGATTCGAAGAAGAACATCTGCGCCGCCTTCGGCTTCAACATGGAGCAAGCCGAGGCGATCGTCATGATGCCGTTATACAAACTGAGCCATACCGACATCGCCACCCTCGAAGCCGAGAAGGCGACATTGGAGAAAGACATCGCTTACTTAAGCGGTCTTCTCAACGACGTTACCCTCATTGAGGGTGTCATCATCGCCGACCTCAAGGCCATCGTCAAACAGTACGGCGACGAACGCCGGACGACGATCAGCGAGGAAGGCCTCAGCGACCTTTCGGTCGATAAGCGCGACCTCATCGCCAAGGAAGACTGCTACGTCGTCTTCTCGCGCGACGGCTACGTGAAGCGGTCCTCGATCAAGAGCTTCAATGGCTCCGGCGGCCGCAACGGGGCCGAGCCGGGCATCAAGCCGGGCGACGTCCTCGTCTACAAAGGCCTCGTCACCACGAAAGACTACCTTCTCGTGTTCACCGAGAAGGGCAACTATGTCTACTTGCCGATCAACGAGATCAAAGAAGCCAAGTGGAACGACATCGGCGGCCACGTCTCGTCCCTCGTTCAGATCGAGCCGGGCGAGAAGGCGGTCAAAGCCTTCGCCCTCACCAAGTGGCGGAGCGACCTCTATATCGTTTTGCTTTCCAAGCACGGCGTCATCAAACTCGTGCCCTTAAGCCTCTTCCTCACCAAGCGCCGCTCGAAAGCGCTCGGCGCGATCCGTTTATCCAACACCGATACGGTGGTCGACGTCGTTCTTACGACCGGCCAGAGCGACCTCTTTGTCTGCTCGCAGTCCGGTTTCGCCTCGCTGTATAGCGAGAATGACATCCCCCTCACCAACCCGCGCACGGGTGGTGTGAAAGCCGGCTC
>CAMYXQ010000097.1 GCA_947303105.1 uncultured Caryophanales bacterium
AGGAGAATGGCTCAACATGACGGTCACGGATGACGCCGAAGTTGGCGGATTCGTCGGTCCAATCGGCGCGGCTGAGCGCGACGATATCGTCATGGAGCTGGTTGGTCGTCGTGGCGCCCCGATCGTAGAAGAATGAGAGGACTTCGCCGCCCATCTCCGAGAGGGTGTCGTAGAGGAACTGACCAAACAAGTAATCATTCCCATTTTGGAAGATCTCGTTGGTGGCCAAGCATTCGAGGATGCCCGCGATGGCATACGGATCCGAGCTGAAGAAATCGATATTGGCGATGTCGCCGATTTCCGCCGCATAGCGGATCAAGGTATCGAGGGCCTGACCTTCGGCGGTCCAGTCGGTGACGTTCTTGAAGGAGACGCCGGGATTCGCCCCGCCGGAGAAGAGGAGCGGGTCGAGCATATCGTCCAAGAAGGTGGCGATGATGTCGCCGAACACGTCGCTGCTGCTAAGCGGCGTAAGGAGATTTTCGAAGTGGATGGCTTTGAGTTGGGCCATCGTGATGGAACCGCCGTCCACGACCGCTAAGAGGTCGGGGGTGGCTTCTTGGGTCAATGCGTAGATGAAGTCGCAGAGAACTTCGTTCTCGACGGCAGGATCGACCGCGACGGCGATCTCGTAGGTATCATCGCCGGTGATCATCCGACCGAGTGTCTGAAGAAGCGATTTATAAGTCGAATGGGTGGAATCATCGAGAATCGGGTTGCTGGCGACGCCATTCAAGAGGGTCATGAGCTGGCAAGAACCGCCGGTGTTGTCGGCGAATGGGGCCAAGCCATGGATGGCGTTATAAAGATCACGGCCTCCAGAGACGCCCTGGAAGTTCATCAAATAGGTGATGAGGGGTTGGCAGTCGCGGAACGCGACGAGCAAATCGCCGAGGGCGTTGCCGAAGTTATCGATATCGAAATGCAACTCGGTGATGCCATAGTCCTGGAGGAAAGTGAGGTCAGAGAGATATTTCTCAGCAACCTGCGGGACCAAGGCTTCAAAGATGTCGCTGTTATCGATATTGCGGGCAACGGAGATGAAGCCGTCAAGCAAGTTCGAATCGATGGAATGGAGGGTGTCATCCGGATTGAAGGTGATGCCAGGCATACCATTGAGGTCTTTGATAAACGCTTTGCAGGTCGGACCCCAGGTCTTGGTCTCGTCGACAAAGTCGCGGGCCACCTTGAGGATGGAACGCATCTCGGCCTTAGCGTTGGCTTTGAGTTGCTGGAACGGAAGGGTTTCGGCGAAGAGTTCGTCTTTGACGTCCGAGATATCGAAATCGGCTTCGAGGGCGGAGTTCGCCGAATCGATGCCGAAGTCGAGGAGACCCGGCATGGCATAGGTCAAGAAGAGCGAATCCATGAGGCAGGTCTTGGTCGGATCGGCATCCATCGTCGCATTGCCGGCGATGATATCGGAGAAACCGACGATGTTATCGAGGGCGATGTCGATGAGGGCATCGGTGTCGAATTCATGGTTCTCGTCGAAAGCGGCATCCAAAATGAGCGGGGTGATGCGATCGTCGAGATCGTTCATATCGCACAAAGCGTCGTAAACGATGGTCAATTCATTGGCGACATCGATATTCGAATAAGCCTCGTTCAAAGCGGTCGGCACTTTGCGTCCGCTTTCTTCGGTCTCATAAGTGACCCCGTTGGTGCTGGGCAAGAAGCTGCTGATGGAAATCGATCCGGGATCTGGCTCCGGCGCGTTGAGGGCCATGTTGACCAAAACGACGGAAATCATGTCGTTGAAGAGGTTCTGTTCTTCCGGATTGGTCTTCAACCGCGCGAACATGCTATGCATTTTCTCTTTGGTATTCTCAGTGAACAAAGAGGCGACGTGGTCGGTATCGAACGCCGGTGCGCCATCGACGTCGGTGAAGAAGGTAAAGACGTCGGAGGCCTGCAAGTCGGTGATCATGTCGGCGATGGATTGGATCGATGCCTGCCAGTTGTAGGCGTAGTAATCAATGCCGAGGTTGTTGCCGAGATAATCTTTCACCATGTCGAAGTTGCTGCCGATTTGCAAAGCAAGGGGCAACAGACCGGTGATGAGTTTCGTGTTGGCGACCGCCGAAACGAGTTTCGGACCATAGGTCGAGCTGAGGAAAAGATAGATCTTGTCGAACATCGTGCCTTCGCTGGAAAGGAGGCCGGATTCGAGGGCGAGGCTGCCGATGCGGGCGGCGTCGCCGAGGGTGTCGACGATCGCGACTTCGATATCTTCGCCAACAACGTTGGTGAAGTAGTTCATCAACTTGACGTCCCAAGTATTCCAGCTGAAGAACGCTTTGGAGAAGACGGAGTTCTCATAGGTATCGGCGACGGAGCGGATGAGGTTGTAGGTTTGATTATCGGCGCGGAGTTGGGCATCTTCGGCTTCCGTTTCCGGTTTCTCGAAGTTGGACGCGACCGAGTTGAGGACGGAGGTGATCGGAAGGACGACCATCGCCCCGACAAGAAGGACGACCACTACTTCTTCGATGATGCTGAAGATGCGACCCTTCTTATAGAGCTGTTTGCGGCGCGCTTTGGGAATGAAATGCTTGAAGGCGATGTGCCAGAGGAGCCAGCAGAGGAAGGTTCCGACGATGGCGAGCAAGATGCCTTCGATGAAGATCAGAAGGAATTTGAGGAGAGAAAGGGTGAGAGTGGCGGCGACGGAGATGATTTGGTTCGAGTCGATTTCCGGGGCGAATTGCTGCAAGAAACTCTTGATGAGATCATTTATCGTCCCATACAAAGTCGAAATATCGGCGGACACATTCTTGCCGTCTATATCGAACGAAATCGCTTGATGGACCCATCGGGCCAGGTTGAAATTGCCGAGGGCATTCACCGTTGGGGTCATGGTTGCGAATAGCACGACGATGACGATGACGAAGAACGCCAATCGATACGTGCCGTAAGCCCAGCCGCGGAAAGCGCCTCTTAGAATTGCGATCAGCAGAGCACCGATCACGACGCCGAACAAGACCCAAAGGCCGATGTTCTCATACTTCACGATCGTCTCTGCGCTTATGAATAAGCTCATAAACTCTCCTCCGCTATGCACGTTAGCGCATGATACATAATTATATGCGCATGAACGAATTT
>CAMYXQ010000098.1 GCA_947303105.1 uncultured Caryophanales bacterium
TGACGCACAGCGTCAGGCGACCAAGGACGCCGGCACCATCGCCGGGCTCGAAGTCGTCCGTATCATCAACGAGCCGACCGCCAGCTGCTTGGCTTACGGCCTCGACACCGACAAGAGCGAGAAGGTTCTCGTCTTCGACTTAGGCGGCGGCACCCTCGACGTTTCCATCCTCGACATCGGCAACGGCATCTTCGAAGTCCTCTCGACCTCCGGCGACACCAACCTCGGCGGCGATGACTGGGACCTCGCCCTCGCCGACTGGATCCAAGCCCAGATCAAGATCGAAACCGGCGCCGACCTCACCGACAAGATGGCCCGTCAGCGTTTCCTCGACGCGGCCGAAAAGGCGAAGATCGAACTCTCGAGCTCGCTCGAGACCACGATCTCCCTCCCGTTCATCGGCATGGGCGCTTCCGGCCCGATCTCCTTCGAGACCACATTGAGCCGGGCGAAATTCCAGGATCTCACCAGACATCTGCTCGAACGCTGCCGCGTCCCGCTCGAGAAAGCGATGAAAGACGCCGGCCTCAGCTACAATGACCTCGGCGAAGTCCTCATGATCGGCGGCTCGATCCGTATGCCGGCCGTCCAGGAACTCGTCACCAAACTCACCGGCAAGAAGATCAACCTCTCCGTCAACCCGGACGAGGCCGTCTCCCTCGGCGCGGCCATCCAAGGCGGCGTCATCGCCGGCGACGTGAAGGACGTTGTCCTTCTCGACGTCACCCCGTTAACCCTCGGCATCGAGACCCTCGGCGGCGTCATGACCCCGCTCATCCCGCGGAACACGACGATCCCGACCACCAAGAGCCAGGTCTTCTCGACCGCGCAGGACAACCAGCCCTCCGTCGACATCATGGTCTACCAGGGCGAACGTCCGATGGCCCACGACAACAAACTTTTGGGACATTTCTCCCTCTCTGGCATCAAACCGGCCCGCAGAGGCGAACCGCGCATCGAAGTCACCTTCTCCATCGACGTCAACGGCATCGTCAAAGTCAGCGCCAAAGACCTCGACACCAACCAGGAGCAGAACATCACCATCTCCGGCTCCAACGGCCTCTCCAAGAGCGACATCGACCGCATGGTCCGCGAAGCGGAGGAGAACAAGGAAGCCGATCAGAAGCGCAAAGACGACATCGAAGTCAAGAACAAGGCCCAGACCTACGTCGATGAGATCAACCGCACCTTGGTCGAGAAAGGCGACAGCCTCCCCGCCGACCAGAAAGAGCAGTTGATGAAGCTCCGCGACGAAGCGCAGGGCGCCATCGAAAGCAACAATATCGAGAAACTCCGCGAGATCGTCGGCCGCCTCGAAGACGCGGCGAATGCCGCCTACCAGGCCCAGCAGGGTCAGGCCGGCGGTGCCGCGAGCGATGCCACCCCGGGCAGCAACCCCGATGACGTCGTCGACGCCGACTTCACCGACCACAAGAGTTAATCACCCACCCAAAATCAGGAAGGAGGGCATTTGCCCTCTTTCCCGTTTCTAAGAAAGGAGGATCCCCATGGCCAAACGCGATTTCTATGAGGTGCTTGGCATCAGCAAAAGCGCCTCGAAAGATGACATCAAAAACGCGTACCGCAAGTTAGCCAAGCAATATCACCCCGACGTCAACAAAGACCCGGACGCCCCGAAGAAATTCGAGGAGATCCAGGAAGCCTACGACGTCCTTTACGATGATACTAAGCGTCAGCAGTACGACCAGTTCGGCATGGCGGCCTTCGAGCAAGGCGCGGCCGGCGGCCCCGGCGGCGGCAACCCGTTCGCGAATGGCTTCGGCCAGGGATTCGGCGGAGCCGAAGGCATGGACCTCAACGACATCTTCGCCTCCTTCTTCGGCGGTGGCAGGCAACGCTCCTCCTCCGCGAGCGGCCCCCGCAAAGGCGAGGATTCCCTCTACCGGGTCAAAATCCCCTTCATGGATTCGATCAAGGGCAAGAAAATCACCATCACGGTGGCCTTCGACGAGGCCTGCCCCCATTGCCATGGGTCCGGCGCCGAAAGCCCGAACGACATGGTGACTTGCTCCCAGTGCGGCGGCCGTGGCACGGTCCGCGTCCGCCAGCAGACCCTCTTCGGGGTCATGGACAGCGAGACGACGTGTCCGCGGTGCCATGGCTCCGGCAAGACGATCCGCACAAAATGCCACGAATGCGGTGGTTCGGGATATCAACGAGTCCGCAAGGACATCGATGTCCAGATCCCGGCTGGCATCTCGGATGGCCAGCAGATCCGCGTCCAAGGCAAGGGCGGCCGCGGCTACAACGGCGGCCCGAACGGCGACCTCTACGTCGAGATCCAGGTTCAGGCCGATAAGACGTTCCGCCGCGAAGGGAACGACATCCACGTCGATGTCGAGCTGAACTTCGTCGACTGCGCCCTCGGCACCGACATCGAAGTCCCGACTGTCTACGGTCCGGTCGAAGTCAAGATCGCCGAAGGCACCCAACCCGACCAGATCATCCGCCTCCGCGACCGCGGGGTCAAAGACCTCCGGACCGGGAAGCCCGGCAATGAGTATCTCCATCTCAAGGTTCGCACCCCGACGGGGATGTCGAACACCCAGAAGGACCTGCTCCGCCAGTTCCAGACGGAAGGCGTCCGGAAGGGATTCGGATTCAAAAAGAAATGAGCCCCTAAGGGGCTTTTTTCATTGCCATTTCACTCAAAATCTATTTTTGGTCCGTAAACGATAAAATTAATTGAAAGGCCCTTTATCGCTCATCTACTATTAAATAGATGAGACAATATCAGGAGGAGACCCCTTTATGAAATCCTGGAAGTTTTTGCCGTTGGTCGCCGTCCTCGGCCTTTCGGCCTGCGGCGGCGTTGATCCCAACGTCGACACCACGGGCTGGACCCCGGAGCAGATCTTTGTCTATGGGCCGAAGGTGAGCCCGAATAAGAAGGTCACCGTCATCGTTACCAACTACTACGGTTCCTACCGGTTCGATTTCAACACGATGACCGGCGTCGGCCCCGACAAAACCAAAGGCGAGACCTTCCTCAAGAAATATTCCATGTTCATCGAAGGCGCCGCCGGGGAGAGCGGAGGCGACACCGTCCTCGCCAGCAGCGAGTTCGCCTTCTTTACCGATTAC
>CAMYXQ010000099.1 GCA_947303105.1 uncultured Caryophanales bacterium
AGAGGGCTTTGAAGCTGCGAATCGTCTCTTTGAGCGGCACATAGGCGCCCGGGATGCCGACGAAGGTCTCAGCGACATGGAACGGCTGAGAGAGGAAGTTGCGGACGCGGCGCGCTCTGGCGACGATCGCTTTGTCTTCGTCGCTGAGTTCGTCGAGACCGAGGATGGCGATGATATCCTGCAACTCTTTGTAACGCTGAAGCAGTTTCTGGACGGCGCGAGCGATCTCATAATGCTCCTCGCCGACGACGGCCGGGCTGAGGGCGTTTGACGCGCTGTCGAGCGGGTCCACCGCCGGATAGATGCCCAATGCGGCGGTGTTGCGGTCGAGGATCGTTTTCGCATCAAGATGCGAGAAGGTTGTGGCCGGAGCGGGGTCGGTGAAGTCATCGGCCGGGACGTAAACCGCTTGGACCGAAGTGATGGACCCAGACTTGGTGGAGGTGATTCTTTCCTGAAGCTGACCCATTTCGGTGGCGAGGGTTGGCTGGTAGCCAACGGCGGAAGGCATACGTCCGAGAAGGGCGCTGACTTCGGAGCCGGCTTGGGTGAAACGGAAAATATTATCGATGAAAAGAAGAACATCTTGATGTTCGACATCGCGGAAATGCTCCGCCATCGTGAGGGCGCTTAGACCGACGCGCATACGAGCGCCGGGCGGCTCATTCATCTGTCCGAAGCAGAGGGCGGTGTTCTTGAGAACGCCGGATTCTTTCATTTCGAAATAGAGGTCATTGCCTTCGCGGCTGCGTTCGCCGACGCCACCGAACACGGAGATGCCATGGTGCTCGCTGGCGATGTTGAAGATCAATTCCTGGATGAGGACGGTTTTGCCGACGCCGGCGCCGCCGAAGAGGCCGACTTTGCCACCTTTGACATAAGGACAGAGCAAGTCGATGACCTTGATGCCGGTCTCAAGGATTTCGGTCGACACCTTTTGTTCGGAAAAGCTCGGGGCTTCGCGATGGATAGGCATCCGTTTCGCTTTCTTGATCTCTTCGTCGCCCAAATCGTCGATCGGTTCGCCAAGGACGTTGAACATGCGGCCGAGCGTGCACTCGCCCACCGGAACGGTGATGGGTCCGCCGGTGTCGCGGACGCGGAAACCGCGCTCAACACCTTCGGTGGCGCCCATGGCCACCGCACGGACGACGTCGTCGCCGATATGCTGCATGACTTCGATGGTGAGTTTCTTATCTTGGCCGGGGAATTCGACTTCGAGGGCGGTTAAAAGAGCGGGGAGGTATTTCTCGCCGAAGCGGACGTCGATGACGGGGCCGACGGCCTGAACGACTTCGCCGTAGCGGATTTCTTGTTTTTCTTTCGCCATAGCTTTCCTCCTTACTGGTCGACCGCGGCACCGCCGACGACCTCAGTGATTTCCTGGGTGATGGCCCCTTGTCGGGCCTTGTTGTATTCGATGTTGAGCTTCTCGAGCAACTCGTCCGCGTTGTCATTCGCGGCATCCATCGCGTTCCGGCGCGTGGCTTGCTCGCTGAGTTGGCTTTCCATATGCCGTTCGTAGAGCATCGCCGCTAGGTAACCCGGAAGCAGGTGATGGATGAGTTCACGGGGAGTTGTGTCGAATTCCGGGGGATATTGGCCCTCATCCTGCCACTCATGGAGAGGCAATTGGACGGGCAATAATTGGAACACCATCGGCACCGACCGCATCGAGTTCACATAGTGGGTGTAGACGATGCAAATCCGTCTGAATTCGCCGGCGTCGAACCGGTCTTTGAGAATCTTCGCCAAACGATGGAGATCTTCCAGCGTTCCGGAAGCGATGAGCTCGGCCAAGTCATTATCCAAGGGGTTGCGATCGGATAACGCGTAGTGATGGATCCCTTTGGATCCAATCGGAGCGATCACATCGCCCGGTTCGGTCACGCGGTCGACGAATTTATAGACATTCGCGTTATAAGAGCCGCAGAGACCGAGGTTGCTCGTTTCGACGAGATAGAGGGACTTGCCCGCCTCTTTGTTCGGGCGGGCGTAATGGGATTTCGTCTGTTTGTCGTAAGCGAAAAGATGGCTGATGAGATCGCGCGTCTCCTCAGCGTAGACGTTCTGCTTCTCAAAAGCATCCATGTGGCGGCGAAGCTTGACCATGGCGATTAAGCCCATGGCTCGCGTCGTCTTCGCCGTGCTTTGGATGGAAGCGATCCGCCGTTTCGTTTTCGTCAGACTGTTCGACATCCTTATCCTCTCACTTGTCCGAATTCGTCATAGGCTTTCGTGAAGGCGGCGATGAGCTCGTCCGAGAAAGCCTTCTTTTGCTCGAGTTCCTCGATTAAGTCGTGATGATGGCCACTCATATAAGAGGCTAAGTCACGGAGATATCCGGCGATTTCCTCAAGAGGAACCGCATCGAGATAACGGTATTTGATAGCGAATAACGCCAAGACCTCCTCCACCATGGAAAGAGGCGCGTAGTTGACCTGCTTGAGGGCTTCCATCGCGGCTGCGCCATGGACGAGGATCTTCTTCGTTTCGGCGTCGAGGTCGCTGCCGAATTGGGAGAAGGCCAAGTTCTCCCGATAGTTGGCCAAATCGATCTTCAGCGAGGAAGACACCTGCTTGACGCATTTGAACTGGGCGGCGCTGCCGACGCGGCTCACGGAGAAGCCGCTATCGATTGCCGGTCTTTGGCCGGAAGTGAATAAGTCGGTCACGAGGAAAATCTGACCATCGGTGATGGAGATGACGTTCGTCGGGATATAAGCGCTGATGTCGCCGGCTTGGGTCTCGATGATCGGCAGCGCGGTGATCGAACCACCGCCGTAGTCGGGACTGAGTTTGCAAGCGCGTTCAAGCAAGCGGCTGTGCAGGTAGAAAATGTCGCCGGGGTAGGCTTCGCGGCCAGGGGCGCGGCGGAGCAAGAGGGAGAGGGCGCGGTAGGCGACCGCGTGCTTAGAGAGATCGTCAAAGACGATAAGCACGTCTTTCCCTTGTTCCATCCACTCTTCGGCCATGGCCATGCCGGCGAAGGGGGCGATATATTGAAGCGGAGCGCTTTCGGAGGCGGAAGCGTTCACAATCGTCA
>CAMYXQ010000100.1 GCA_947303105.1 uncultured Caryophanales bacterium
ACACCGGATTTTCTTTGCTCTTGCTGGTCGCCAAATCGTAGTTGAAGTCAAGGTGACTTCCGGGGGCTTTGTCGATGAAGAAGTACCGAACCGCGTCGACGCCGACTTCGGCGACGAGCTCGCGATGGGTGATCGCCTTGCCGGTCCGCTTGCTCATGCGAACTTCCTCGCCATTTTGGAACACGCGAACGATCTGATAGATTTCCATGTCCAACCGGTTCGGGTCGAACCCACCGATCGCCATGGCGCTCTTCATGCGGTTGATGTAGCCGAAGTGATCGGCGCCGAGCATATCGACGCAGAGGTCATATCCGCGGCCCATTTTGTTATAGTGATAACAGATGTCCGGCATGAAGTAGGTATAGGTGCCGTCTTTTTTGACGATCGGACGGTCTTTGTCATCGCTGATGCGGCTGGTAGCGAGATAGGTTGCCCCATCCTCTTCATACACATATCCGCGTTTTTTGAGGTCAGCGATCGTGTCTTCGATCAACGTTCCTTTGCGGATATCCGACTCGCGGAAGATGACATCGAAACGGACGCGGAAGTCATCGAGATCTTTGAGAATCTTATTGAATTCGGTCTGGATGCCGAACTCGCGGAAGAAGTCGCGGGACTCCTGGTTATCGACGAGATATTTGTCGCCGAATTTCTCTTTGATTTGCTTGGCGATCTCTATGAGATCCTTTCCGTGATAATCGTCATCGCCGAGCTCGATTTTCTCACCGAATAATTCGTGATAACGAAGCGATAAGGAATGACCGAGATGGGCAACTTGATTACCGCAGTCATTCAGGTAATACTCGCGGGTGACGTCATAGCCAGCCTGCTCATAGAGACTGCAAATCGCGTCACCGAGCGCCGCGCCGCGGGTATGTCCGAGGTGCAAATCGCCCGTCGGGTTCGCGGATACGAATTCGACATCGACTTTGATGCCGTTTTTCGGCAGACGGCCATAATCCTCACCGGCTTCGATAATGGCAGACACCACCGCACCGAGAGATTCTTTCTTCATGAAGAAATTGATGAATCCAGGGCCGGCGATTTCGACTTTCTCGATATGGTCGGACGCGATATGCGCCAAAAGATCGTTGGCTAAGTCGACCGGTTTCTTGCCGGCAACCTTTGCCATTCTCATTGCGATGTTCGTCGCGTAGTCGCCATGGGCGGGATCCTTGGAATGCTCAATGACAATGGCATTCGGATCGACTTCGATGCCTAAAGCGCGGAAGGCGGATGATAATGTCTGTTTTAAGGATTCTTCATTGGTCATTTCTCATTCTCCTTCTCTAAGAGAACCACCGCGACGGCGCGGATGGCCTTGCCCTCTCCGACTGCGTCGAAGCCTTCGTTGGTCTTCGCTTTGACGGAGATGCGTTTGACGTTGAGTTCGAGGATCGAAGCGAGGCTCGAACGGATCTGCGGGATCAATCGGGAGAGTTTCGGTTGCTGAAGGAACACCGTGCAATCGAGATTGCCGATCTCGTAGCCCGCTTTGCGGACTAGCCCCACCGCATGATGGGCGATGACTTCGCCCTTGAGGTTTAAGCAACCCGGGTCGTTATCCGGGAAGTGGTAGCCGATGTCGCGCGACCCAATCGCGCCGTAAAGCGCGTCGGCGATCGCATGGATGAGCACATCGCCATCGCTATGGGCTTGCTCGCCTTCGTCCGCAGGGACAACGACGCCCCCGATGCGTAATGGGCGCCCCTTCACGAGGGCGTGCAGATCTTCGCCGTACCCGATTCTCATACGTTGAACCGGAAGAAGACGACGTCGCCGTCTTTCATCCGATACTCCTTTCCTTCGCTGCGGAGCTTGCCGGCTTCTTTCACCGCTTGCTCGCTGCCATAAGTCTTCAAATCTTCGAAGGCATAAACTTCGGCTTTAATAAAGCCGCGTTCGAAATCGCTGTGGATGATACCCGCGCATTGAGGGGCGAGCATGCCGTTCTTGAACGTCCAGGCGCGGCACTCGTCCTTGCCTGAGGTGAAGAACGTCGACAAGTTCAGTAACTTGTAACTGGCTTTGACCAAACGGTCGAGGCCGCTTTCGCTTTCGCCGAGGGTCTCGAGGAATTCTTTCTTCTCCGCCGGTTCCAGCTGAGATATTTCATATTCGATCTGGCAGGAAACCGGGATGCACTCGGCATGTTCGCCTTCGGCGATCGCTTTGACGGTTTGATAATGGGCGCAATGTTCGAGATCGCTATAAGCGTCTTCGTTGACATTGGCGACATACAAAATCGGTTTTAAGGTCAGCAAGAAGAAATTTTTCTTGGCATATTCGATTTGTTCTTGGCTGAGGCCGGTGACCAAGCGGGCGGGGATGCCTTGTTCCAAGACGGCTTTGAGGGCTTCGAGGATCGGCAGCTCGTAGGCGGCGACTTTGTCGTGGCCCACGCGCGCTTTCGTCGCCTGGCGCCCGATGCGCCCGGTAACGGAATCGAGGTCGGCCATCGCGAGTTCAAGGTTGATGACGGAAATATCCTCGGCCGGATCGACGGGCGATTCATCGTAACGGAGCACCGCTTCATTCTCAAAACAGCGAACCACTTCGACGATCGCGTCGCATTCGCGGATGGCGGCCAAGAACTGGTTGCCGAGGCCTTCTCCTTTGGAGGCGCCTTTAACGAGGCCGGCAATATCATAGAATTCGAAGGTCGCGTTGATCTTGCGTTCCGGTTGGAACATTTCGGTCAGATAATCGAGCCGTTCATCGGGAACGATGACCATGCCGGTGTTCGGATTGATCGTGGCGAAAGGATAGTTCTCGGCCAAGACATGCGAATTGGTGATGGCGTTGAATAAGGTGCTTTTGCCCACATTGGGAAGTCCGACGATACCAGCTTTTAGCGACATAAAAATTCTTTTTCTCCGAAATTGACGTAGAGATTATATATCTCTATCCAAAAGAAAGAAACAGCAACCATTCGCGAGGAAAGATTGACATAGCCAATCTTGGGTTTGAAGAGGCGCTTAAAAAAGAAAAACCCACGCTTGGTGGGTTGTTCTTAC
>CAMYXQ010000101.1 GCA_947303105.1 uncultured Caryophanales bacterium
CGGTATCCCGGGCATCGGCGAAAAGACGGCGACCAAACTCATCTTGGAATATGGATCCTTGCCCGCCATCTTGGAAGCCGCCCCCACCATCAAAGGCAAACTCGGCGAGAAAATCGTCGCCGGGGCCGAAGCGGGTCGCCTTTCCTATCGTCTGGCCACGATCAAGACCGATGTCGAATTGCCCTTCGATACGGAGTCCCTCCGTTATCAGGGTTACTCCTTTGAAGCGGTCAATGATTTCGCCCGCAAATACGAGCTCCGTCAGCTACTTACCCGCTTGCCGACCGCCCTTAAGAAAGGGGCGGAAGACGCCGGAGATGCTCCTTTGGAGCATGTTAAATCATTGCCGGCTTCTTTTGCCGCAAAGAGAATCGCCGTCGCCCTCGATATCGACTACACCCGTTATCACGAGGCCGACCCGGTCGGCATCGCCTTCTACGACGGGAAATCGCTTTGCTACATGACCACCGCTTCTCTATTTGAAGACGCGAAGGCCAAAGCGATTCTCGCCGATCCGAACGTATCCAAGATCGTCTATGACGGCAAGGCCACCATCTACGCCTTGCGCCGCCTTGGTTTAGCCATCGAAGGCATCGATGACGATGTCTTATTGGCCGGCTATCTCTTAGATAGTTCCTTATCCAGTTCCCCGAGCGAGATTTATCGTTCCTTCGGCATCGACATCGATGGCGAGGAAACCGCCTTGTTCAGCGACGACGACTCGGAGAAAGTCGGTCGTATGGCGTTCTACGCCATCGCCGCTTTCGACAAAATCGAGCACGCCCTCAAAGAGAATGAGGCCGAAAAGCTCTATCGCAAGATCGAAATCCCCTTAAGCAAGGTTTTGGCCAAGATGGAATGGGAGGGGTTCCCGCTCCAGACCGAGAAACTCGCGGAATTCGGTGAGACCTTCTCCGCCAAACAGACAGCGGCCGAAGATGAGATCTACGCTTTGGCGGGAGAACGTTTCAATCCGAATTCGCCCAAACAGGTCGCCACCGTCCTCTATGACCATCTCGGACTCAAGGCGGGCAAAGCCCGCGGAACGTCCGTCAGCGACCTCCAGGAGATCGAAGAAGGCAATCCGATCGTCTCGAAGATCCTCGAATTCCGCAAATACGCCAAATTGCTCGGCACTTACGTTGATGGCCTCGTCCCTCACGTCGGGCAAGATGGCAAGATCCATAGCTATTTCAACCAAGCTCAGACGGCGACGGGAAGATTATCGTCCTCCTCCCCGAATCTCCAGAATATATCCGCTCGCGATGAGGAATCGCGCCAGATTCGGAAGGCCTTCTATTACGACGATCCGAACATCCGTTTGCTCTCTTTTGACTATAGTCAAATCGAGCTAAGGATTTTGGCTTGCCTCTCCGGCGACGAAGAATATCAATCCCTCTTCCAAGAGGGTCACGACGTCCATAGCGAGACCGCGAAACGCATCTTCCATATGGATGAGATCACCTCGGCCGAAAGACGGCGCGCCAAAGCGGTCAATTTCGCGATCATCTACGGCACCACCGTATATGGCTTATCCGAGCAAATCGGCACCACCCCGCAGGAAGCCGCGTCCATCATCCGCGCCTTCTATTCTTCCTACCCCGGAGTGGGCGCTTATCTCAATTCGATCATCGCCGAAGCCGAACAACGGGGCTATGTCACCACGATGTTTGGCCGCCGGCGTTACTTCCGCGAGGTCAATGACCCCAATTTCAGCAAGCGCGAAGCGGCCCGCCGAGCGGCGATGAACGCCCCGATTCAAGGATCGGCGGCCGATCTCATCAAAATCGCCATGGTGAAAATCGATGAATTCCTTTCCCAAGGATCTTATAAGACCAAGATGGTCCTCCAAATCCACGACGAGCTCATCTTCGCGGTTCCTACCGAGGAAATCGATCTCATGAAGAAAGAACTCGCCGAGCGGATGGAAAAGGCGATTCCGATGCCGGTTCCCCTTTCCGTCGGCTGCGGAGAAGGCCGGACTTGGTACGACGCAAAGGATTAAAACGATGCCCGAACTCCCAGAAGTCACAACAATTGCCGGGGTTTTGCGGAACATCCTCGTTGGCAAAACCATCGAAAAAGTAAGTGTTTATCGTGAGAAAAACATCTTTTCGGGCGCGAAAGAATTTGCCGATAATCTCGTTGGCAAACGTTTTGAGGACGTCCGGCGACAGGGCAAATTCATTTTGATGCATCTCAGTGGGAGAAAGACTCTCATCTGCCATCTGCGGATGGAAGGGAAGTTCTATACCAGAGAGCCTGGCGAGATGGACCGTTTCGATCTCGTCCATTTCGCATTGAGCGATGGTTCAATCCTCGCCTATAACGATGTCCGCAAGTTCGGCGGATTCTGGTTAATGGACACAAATAATTTAATGAATTCCTATCCGTTGAATTCGCTTGGGAAAGAACCTTATGACCTCACCGTCGACGAGCTTGTCGACTTATTCAAAAAGGATAATCGCCCGATCAAAGAGGCGCTGCTCGACCAAGGCAAAATCGCCGGGATCGGCAACATCTACGATTCGGAAATTTTCTTCGCTTCGAAGATTCATCCTCTCCGCCCGGCGCGTTCTCTTTCGCGCGATGAATGGGCCAAGGTTTTAAGCGAATCCAAACGCATTCTCGATGAGGCGATTGCCTTCGGCGGCTCGACGATCCGCAGCTATCACCCTGGCAAGGGAATCGACGGCAATATGCAAAATCACCTCGAAATGTACGGAAATGAGCATAAGAATTGCCCGATTTGTGGCTATCCGATCCGCCGCATCTTTATCGGGGGTCGCAGTTCATTCTTCTGCCCCCGTTGCCAGAAACAGGAAAATGTCCCCCTTATCGTCGGGGTCACTGGCCCTATCGCCAGCGGCAAGTCCACCGTATCCGAATACCTCACTGGTATTGGTTATGTCCACGTGGATGCCGATGCGATCGTCGCCGATTTATATACTCAGAAAGACGTGCTTTCC
>CAMYXQ010000102.1 GCA_947303105.1 uncultured Caryophanales bacterium
GTAGCCAGGCAGTTTGTTGATTAAAACATAGAAGATGTGGGTGTATGGCATCAACCTATGGTTGGTTTCGAAGAGGCTCACCAGGTTCTGCCCGGTCTGAGTGCCGGTTTTGCCGCCGTTGATAATGTCGTTGACGCCGACATAGTAGACGGCGATCTTCGGGGAATAAGGGGCGACCAGACGCGCGGTCAGTTTCTCGTTCCACTGGGTGACGGTCGTGCCGCCGATGCCGTGGTTATAGGAAACGATCGGGGCCATGTCTTTCTCCGAATCGGCCCAGAACTCCATCGAGGAGGAGCCGGCCAGCATGACATGGTAGTTCTCGTAGGTGGCGCCTTTGTTTTCATAGGCGGCCGCTTTCGATTCATAGTTGCTGCTGACGGCGGCCATGCTGTAGGCGGCGGCGTTGTTGACGAGGGTCACCACATGGGTTTGCCCGTCGCTGGACTCGACGGTCACCGTGTTGGCGCTTTCGTCATAGACGGCGCTCGTCATGGTGATCGACGCGTTCCGTTCGTAATTGATGGCGAAACGGACGTCCTGCGGGCTTTCTTTGAGGCGCAGCAAGGTGCCGGCCGCCACATAGGCCTGGCCATAGTCGTTGAGCGGGCAATTGAGGATGCCCGTGACCCGGAACTCGTTCTCTTCGATGAGGGTTTCGGGGAAGACGTATTCGGGTTCGACGTATTCTTCTTCCTGGGTCTTGCCCCACTTGGCGTAAAGATAGACGCTCGAATTCGAAGAATCCGTGGCAAAATCCCATTCGTTTACGCATTTTTCCTCTTTGTACCAGCCGGCGAACTCGTAATGGAGGCGGGTCGGGTCGGCTTCGGGAGCGGAGAAAGGAACCCCGCGGGCGATTTCGACCTTCTCAAAGAGAAGATTGTCGACGCGGACCTCGTTGCCGCTCGGGGCGTCGTAGGTCACTTTGGGGTAGTTGGCCATGAAGAAGGCATAGATCGGTTCCTCGGCGACGCTTTCGGTCGGGAGGGTTCCCCCGCCGGCGCACGATCCGAGGAGCAGGGCGCAGAGCCCGATTAAGGGATATTTCTTCATAAACGGCCCTCCTTGAGCTCTTTGAGGAAGCTCTTCTTATCGATGGAGGCCAGGCAGACGCATTGGTCGCCGGCTCCGTAATAGATGACGTAACGGCCTTCGATTTCCACGATGCCGGTCGGGAAGACGCATCCGGCGTAGAAGCCGTCGGTCTCGAAGGGGGCCTCCGGTTCCATGAGGAAGCCCTTCGTCTTGGCGAGGATCTTCGTCGGGTCCTCTAAGTCGAGGAGCAACGCCCCGACGCGGTAGTTATGGTCGACCTCGCTGACCCCGTGGTAGAGGAGCAGCCAGCCATCTTCGGTCTTGACGGGCGGGGTGCTCGCGCCGATCTTCTCGCTTTCCCACGGCTCGCTGCCGGAGAGAAGGAGCGCTTCTAAGCGCGGCCATTCGAGAAGGTCGTCGGAGGAAGAGATCCACATCGAGGGTTTCGCAGCCCCGGCTTTGTGCATCGCCCGGCTGATCTTGTAGTAACGGCCGCCGATGCGTTCGGGGAAGAGGACGACGTCGCGGTCGTCGTTCCGCGAATCGGTGATGCGGCCGAGTTTCTTCCAGGTCCGTAAGTCCTTAGACACGGCCAAATGGGTCTCGGTGTCGTTATAGATGAGCACCTTCGGACCGGCTTTCGGTTGAAAACCGAAATAGCCTTTGTCCTCCCGCCAGTACTGCCCAGGGGCGAAGGGGCGGGAAGCGTAAGTCAGGAAGTAGTAATCGTCGATTTTGACGAGGCGGGGATCCTCGACCCCGCCGCCGTCGGCCCCGTTCGGGTCGGGGGAGATGAGGGGCTCGTTCGAAGCCCGGACCCAATGGAAGCCATCCTCGGAAAGGGCGAGGCCGATGTGAATCCGATGCTCCTTGTCGTTCCCGGCGGCCCGATAAAGCATGACGTATTTGCCGTCATCGTCTTTGATGACCGCCGGATTGAGGACGCATAGGCTTTCCCAAGGATTGGCGGGATTTTTCGTTAAGATCGGGTTATGTTCGTATTTCTCAAAACGCATGATCTCTCCTTTCCTCAGGCGATCGGCGTCGCCGAATAGGTGTCGGTCGAGGCCAAAGAGTTGTCGAGTTCGAAGTTGTCGAAGAGGACGTTCTTCAGTTTGTAGTTGCCGCTCCAATCGACGAGGCCGATGGTGAGGCGGGAGATGTTCGGGACATCCTTGGCTAAGAGGATGCGGTCCGCCGCATCGCCCTGGCCGACGAACTTCTTGAAGCCGATGACATAGTGGGTCCAATCGCCCGACGGGCCACTCAGGGTGTAACGCCACTGGAGGCTGCCAACATAAATATTGAGGTAGACGATCGTCGTCCCGCTGCCGGTGCCTTTGATGTCGACGAGGAGGCCTTTGCCCCGGCAGTCGCCATCGAAGGACGGGCTGAACTGGTAGCTGATCGAATCGCTGTTCTCTTTGAACTGGGCGGCCAAGGAGTGGGTTCCGCCGATGTTAGAGACATCGTCCGATAAGGCCATGAGGTTATAGGTCTTCTCGGTGCGGTAGCTCCAGTTGTTGAAGAGCTCTTCGGAGCTCGCGTAGCCCTCGAAGTCCTCCAAATGGCACAGGTCGCCGTCCATGTGGACGGCGCGGATGCGTTCGCGGGTCGAGAACTCGGTTTCCGAACTGAGGCGGAGATCGTCGCAGAGGACCTTGTTCTGGGCGGTATAGACCGGGGTGTGGGCGCCGGCTTTGGTGTAGTAGAGGTAAGAGAAGGCGAATCCGACCAAGTAGATATTCGTCGCGTTGATCGGGTTCCGCGGGGTCGTCTTCCCGCCTTCGAGGTAGGTGAAGTCGGCGAAGGGGATCGTATATTCGGTCCACACCTTGGC
>CAMYXQ010000103.1 GCA_947303105.1 uncultured Caryophanales bacterium
CAAAGCTCGCGGGTGTCGGGGCTGATGTCATGAATCGCGGCGATGCGATACGCATCGAGCAGGCCTTCCATCGCGTCGGCTGCCATGCGGGTGAAGGTCGGATAACCCATCCACCGGCACTGGCCGCCTTCGTACCAAATCATCGGCACGCTGGACTCACACATCATATGGGCGTCGCGAACCCAGAAATTGAGAACGTTGAGGCCATTCTGTATCGAAACATCGTCGTTGTTCTTGATGCCGTAAAGCAGCATGTGATAGGCCATCGGGATCTGCTGACCGGTAAAGCCGGCCTGATAGGATTTGCTGCCCGATTCGCCGGATTCCATCATGATTTCGCAGGGCAGGCCATAAGTGGTGATCGTCCCATTGGACAACCGACGGATTTGGGCCTTGGAATCCTCGCCGATCATCGAGTACATCTCATCGATATCGACATCGAGGATGCGCTGATCCTGAAGGATGAACTGGTTGTTATAACTGGTGATCATCGCATCTTCGTAGCTTTCGGAGTCGAAGCCTTGGATGGTCATCTTATAGACGATGCGGGAAACGTTCTTGAATTCGAAATAGTGACGGGCCGAATCGCGGCTCGGATAAGTGACTTCGATCGAAGCGGCCGCATCGCCCGAGGAAGTCTCGCCGTTATGAACCGACACGGAAGCGTAGGATTCAGTCGAGTAGTCGATGACGGGCTGATAACGGGCGATCGAGACGGCGTGGCCGGTCGTAGAATCACGCATCATAACCATCGGCAAACCAACTGTCGTTTCGCGGTAATACTGGTATTTCTGCGTAGCAGAAGGGTTCGTGAAGGTGCCGAAGACGTTGTTGGGGACAAAGAATTCGAGATGAGACACATCTTCGCTTAAGGTCTTGATCGCATAGATGGATTCAAACCCGAGATCCTTCAAAGAAACATCAGTGATGGCGATGTTGCGTTCGACGTTGATCGCGCCCGGGGTTTTGAGGGTCGGGATGTAATATTTGTCCTCGATGTTAAGGGCGCTGCCATTGGGGGCGTGGAGGACGCCTCTGGCGGAGATGCCGTAACCCGTAAGTTCAACGGAAGAATACGCCCCTTCCACCGCGATTGTCTTCTTTGAAGACTCCTGATAACGGATGAAAGATTTGAGCGGGTTTTTCACTTCGAACATCGGGGTATCGCCGCAGTCGACGGAAATGTCATATCCGTTCGCGCCCTGGATGAAGCGGAGAAAGAGGTCGCCATGCTGAATGGAAAGGGTGGTTCCTTCTTCTTTCAGATTGGCGGTCCCCAAGCGTTTGAAAGAGGCTTCATCCGATACATTGGTCGGCGAAACGGGGTTTTCGTCCTTGACGATGGCCTCGCGGACCTTCGTGTCGGCGGGATCGGCTTCCGGACCGACAAAGGGCTCGGGTTCCGAAGACGATTCGGGAATGACTTCCGAGGTGGATAAAGTTTCCGAACTGACCGGTTCGGATGTGGTCGGCTGGGAAGAAACGGCAGGCTCGCCGCACGCCATGAGGAAAAGGGTCATGATCGCGGTTGGAAGGAGAGGTTTAAGCAGCTGTTTCTTCATACTTTTCTAACCTCCGAAATCAGAAATGCCGATGGGCGTGACCGCCGATACCAAAGGTATTCAGGCTGGTGCGGAGCTCTTCGAGCGGGGTATTGCGGAATTCGCCGACATCGGCGACGCCGAAGTGGTCATACATACGGGAAATCGGATCGGCGTTCGCATCGCTGCACCACGGCAGCCAGACGCCTTCGACCCCGTTGCCATCCTTAGCGCTCGAGAAACCGAACGTGCAGATGGTTGTTGCTTCGGCAACAAGAGACGGATACGGGAAGTTCATGATGCCGTCGTAATCCATCGCGCCTTTGGTGTTCTGTTGGATGAATTCGGCCATGTTGTAATAGACGCGCTTCCCAGTGAGGATGTAGGTGCGGAACAGTTCGTAATAGGCAAACGCGGCGAAGTTATCGACGCCCATGACGTTGCAGCAGATGAAGCTCAAGCCATCGGAATAGCCATACTTGGCCGGATTGGCGGCTTTGAGGGTCGTCGCGGCCGGGTTGATCTTGAAGGATGGGACGATGACGGTCGACATCGTGAAGATGGTCGCTTCTTCGAGGGCGTCCAAATAACGCTGCTCGCCCGTGAGCATGTATAGCGTGTCGAACGCGTACATCGCGAACACGCCCGCTTCGCGGTCCACCGCATCGGGGTTGTCGCAGGTGCCACCATTGTAGTAGTGGCGCGGATAAAGGTTTTCCATGATGAAGTCGCCGGCCTTTTTGATCGCGTTGAGATAACGCACATCGCCGGTCATTTCATACATCTTGCCAAGGAAACGGATCGGCATCGTCGCGTTGTTCTTCGAGGTGCTGCGGCAGATGTCGCCCGGATTCCAGGTGACGCCGGAGGATTCGTTATTCGGATCGTAATAGGTGCCGTTGTAGTTGTAGCAGCGATACCAGGAGCCATCGCTGTTCTGGGCGCTGAGCATCCATTCGGCGGCCGCGGTGAAGGCGGCAAGCCATCTGGCTCGGGCTCGGGCGGTGCCCTTGCCGTGCGCTTCGCAGACGCGATAGGCATCCATAAGGCCCTCCATCGCATCGGCAGCCATGCGGATGAATGTCGGATAACCGGCCCAGCGGTTGGAAGCGCCATCATACCAAATCATCGGCACGCCGGCATCGCTCATCATGTTGGCGCTGATGACCCAGAAATTGATGACGTTGATGCCATTCTGCAAGGATGTTTCATCGTTGTTCTTGATGCCGTAGAGAATCATATGGTAGGCATCGGGGATCTGCTGTCCGACGAAACCAGCCTGATAGGACATACCGCCGAAATTACCATT
>CAMYXQ010000104.1 GCA_947303105.1 uncultured Caryophanales bacterium
TCAGGCCGGGGATGATCATGACGGCGATCGTATTGAGGAAGCCCAAAGACTTCATCAATAAGTAGTACGGGATGAGGCCGCCGCCGAAGAACATCGTGACCAGAATCATGTTCATGACGAAGTTCTTGCCGAACCAGCCGTTGCGCGACAAGGCGTAGCCGGTGATGACGGTGAAGAAGAGCTGGTAGGCGGTACCGACGATGAGTAGCAGCAACGTGATGCGGAAGCCGCCCCAGATGGCCGAATCGGTGAATACCGATTTATAGGCCTCGAAGGTCACCTGCGGGGTCCAAAGGACCATCGGGGTGCTCGCGTAGATCTCCTGCGGGGTGATCGACACGATGAATAGATAGTAGAACGGGAAAATGATCAGCAGCGCGTAGATGGCGAGGATGATGACGAGGACGACGTCCAGTTTGCCGAAGCGCCAGGACGGACCCGGTTTCCCGCGTCTGGCGAGGGGCAAGCGTTCGAGCCGATGATTCTTTTTCATCAGATGATCCCCCTCTCCCCGCATAGTTTGGCGATGCGGTCGGTGACGATGACGAAAACGAAGCCCACCACCGACTTGAATAAGCCGATGGCCGTCGACACGCCTTCATTGAACTGGTGGTTGACGAAGGAGATTTGGTAGATGTAGGTGTCGATGATGTTGACCGAGTCCAGCACGCGGGCGTTATGCAAGGAACTGGTCAAATTGAAAATCTGGTCGAAGCCGGCCGAAAGGACGCCGCCGACCGACATGATGAGCAAGAGGATCGCCGTCGGGCGGATGCCCGGGAGGGTGATATGCCAGATTTTCTGGAGACGGGTCGCCCCATCGATGTCGGCGGCCTCGTATAGATCGGTCGAGATGCCGGCCATCGTGGCGATGTAGATGATCGAGCTCCAGCCCGCTTCCTTCCAGATGTCGCTTAGGAAGACGAGGGCCATGAAGAACTTCTTATCACCCATTAGGGTGATTTTCGTTCCGCCGAGCGATTCGATGACCCGGTTGATGGCCCCGTTGTCACCGAAGAGCAAGAGGAAGAAGCTGGCGACGATGACCCAACTCAGGAAGTGGGGGAAGGTGACGATGACCTGGACGCTCTTCTTGAAGAAGCGGAGACGGATCTCGTTGATCATCAAGGCGACGAGGACGGCGCTGACGAAGGAGATGACGATCTTCAACGAGCCGATGAGCATCGTGTTGCCGAAAGCCCGCCAGAACTCGGGGAGCTCGAAGATCTTCATGAAGTTGTCGAAGCCGACCCAGTTGGTGAACACCGATCCGAGGATGCCAGCTCGCGGGGAATAGTAAGCGAAGGACAGCAAAACCCCGTACATCGGGACGTAGCAGAATAAGACGTAGTAAACGATCGCCGGGATGATCATCATGATCAAAAAGCGCGAGCTCTTGACCCGATTCTTGAGCGAGTAGGAGCGGCTCTGTTTCCGGGCGATGAGGATCCTTTCCATTACCGGCCCCTTTCCTCCAAGAAGCGGAGAACGTCATCGACGGTCGTGAAGGCGATGCCGGTATGGGTGTCGGCCGCGCCATAGTAAATGGCGATGCGGCCATCCTCATGGGCGAGGGCGCTGGTCGGGAAGGTCACGTTCGGCACAAAACCGATCGTTTCATAATCTTCTTCCGGGGTGAGGAAATAATCGGCGCCTCTCCGAATGACTTTCGAAGGATCGTCTTTGTCGAGAAGCATGACGCCGACGCTATAGACGTAGCCATTGCAGGTCCGGTTGACCCCGTGGGTGAACAAGATCCAGCCTTTGTCGGTCTCGATCGGGTAGGGTCCGGGGCCGATCTTGAGGGCGCACCACCACTCATAGCCGCGCTGGGCGAGGAGGCGGTGATTGCCCCAGTAACGGAGATCTAAGCTCTCGGAGAGGAAGATGTCCCCGAAGGCGGTATGGCCCGAATCGCTCGGGCGCGAAAGCATGACGTATTTCCCGTCGATTTTGCGGGGGAAAAGCACCCCGTTCCGGTTATAGGGCAGGAAAGGAGTGGGGATTTTCGCGAATTTCACGAAATCGTCGGTCACCGCCACCGAGATGGTCGGTCCGCCTAGATCGTCGCAATAAACGATGTAATAACGGCCTTCAAGAGGGATGATGCGGGGATCGTACTGGAAGCAGGTATCCGGCAAAATCTTCCCGTCTTCGCCCACAAAGTGGATCATTTCTTTCTCAAAGGAGAAATGGATGCCGTCTTTCGAATGGCCGACGTAAAGATGCGGGATATCGTTTTCCCCGTCGCCGCGGAAGACGCCGACGAAGCCGTCCTTGAAGGGGACGACGGCGCTGTTGAAGATGCGGGCGATCTTCGGAAGGGGGTGCCTCGAGATGATCGGGTTCTTCGAATAACGCCACACATAGGCGTCCGATCCCGCCGGTTTCTCTTCCCAAGGGAAGACGGCGATGCGGGATCCATTAATGATTTTGCTCATGGGGATCGCTCCTTTCCATTTTGCGGACCGAATCGCGCTCGATATACGAGCAACGGACGACGAAGACGGAATATTGGGGTCGATCGCCGGTCGTGAGGCCGATGACGTAACGCCCGATTTCCTCGCCGATCTGCTCGCGGGGCACGTTGAAGGTCGAGAGGGTGGGGATGACTCGGATATCGGTTCGGATATTGTCAAAGCCGATAACCGAATAATCCTCGGGGATTCGTTTGCCCATGCGGGCAATCACTTTGTAAGCATTGAGCGCGCAAAGATCGTTCGCGCAGACGAGAGCGGTGATGTCGGGATGCTCTTCGAGGGTGGCCCGAAGCAGGTCGTTGTCGCTATATTGGAGGTCGCTGTTATCGAACATCGCCTCATAACCGACCAG
>CAMYXQ010000105.1 GCA_947303105.1 uncultured Caryophanales bacterium
TATGCGGCGACAAGGCCTTAAATTGCTTAATCTCAAATGAGAAACTAATCGGCCTTGTTCCTGAATTCCACAATCAGACTCCATTGAAAACGGCCCTCAAGACCGCTTATGACTATGTCATGTCCCATCCGGAGGCACAAAAGCTCGATCCAGACTTCGATCAATTTGAAAACTATCTCATAGAGAAGTACGGAAAATAAAAAGGGGCGCTGCCCCTTCTTTTACAATTCGCTCGACAGCGAGAAGTCGCCTTTTTTGATCCATCCCACTTTGCGGAAGATGAGGTCGGCGACAAATACGAGAATGCCGGGCACAAGAATGCAAAAGCCGATGATTTCCAAAATGACAACCCAGTTGTAATTGAATTCACCTAAGAAGTTCAGCGGGCCTACTAGACCGGACGTGCCCATGCCGGCGCCCACGGATAAGGCAGACTCGCCAAAGGACATTCCCTCGATCGGGAAGATCATCGCCAAAGGCCCAATTAATACGGAAACAATAATGGTTGGAAGCCAAATGAGGGGCTTTCTGACGATATTTTTGAATTGTAGCATCGATGTTCCGAGCCCAACGGCAAGCACGGAACCCCACTTATTATCGTGGGCGGTATGGACGGCAAAACCGACCATTTGGGTGCAGCAACCAATGAGGGCGGCACACGCGGCAAGAGGCACATTACCGATATGGATAGCAACGCAGATAGCGACCGAGGAGATCGGCGCGGTCAAGGCCATGCCAACCAATCCGGAAATGATCATGCACATGATGACCGGGATGACGTCAAAGCTGATTTCGACCAAATAACCGATGCCCAAAGTGATGTAATGGATCCAGTTCGCCAATAAGAAGCTATAGAGGACGGACACAACACACCCAACAAGGGGGATGAGGATCAAGTCGACCGGCGTTTTCTTGCGCATCACGTATTTGATCGTCAAAAGGGCCAAACAGACGGATATGTAGCAAGACAATGGGTCAGAAATGAGCTTGATGGAGAAATCCGCGCTGGTGGTATCCAAACAAATCGGGAATATCCAATTAAAGGCATAATTGCCGATAAAGCCGGCCACCATCGCGGCAACGACGGTCACGCCTTGGCGCTTGAGCGCTAATGCGACGCCTAAGCCAATGCCCGCGCCCATAAGGCCTTGGATGTACTTGGCCCAAGTATTGATGATCTCTAGCCCAGGGATCTTCGCAAGCAAAGCGATTATCGTTCCGATAATCAAGGTGCCGAAAAGACCGATGGCCATGCCATTGGTGGTCTTCATCAAACGGTCTTTGACATAGACAAAGAACGGATGAGGTTCTCTTTTCTTTTTCTTTTCGACCGGTTCGGTTTTGACTTCTTCGGTTTTGACTTCTTCTTCCATTATTCGCGGACGTCCCTATAAATCATATCAACGAGTTCTTCGACGGAGCGGCTTGAGGTATTGATCATCAAATCATAGTTGAAGTGACGGCCCCACTCCTGTGGAGTGTAATATTCATAGTTAATCTTTCTCTTCCGATCGATCCATTTGATTTCTTTCTCTAATTGGCGATCGGATTTATCCACGTCTTCTGGACGCGCGAATTTGCGGCATCTGGCGATTTTGCTTTCCATCGTGCCATAGACGAAGATGCGGTACGGGTTGAATTCGCGAAGCACATAGTCGGCGCAACGGCCGACGACGACGCAGTCGCGTTCTTTGGCGATGGAGATCATCATCTCCGCCTGATGATCGAAAACATCCTCAGATTGGATGTTCCGCATATCCTGGAATGAGGCGGCGGTGTGGAAGTTGAACTTCGGGGTCGGACGCCCTTTGCTGATGGTCATCAAAAATTCTTTGCTGTAAGAAGATTCTTTATGAATCAATTCGATGAGCAATTCGTTATCGACGTAGGTGTATCCCAACTTTTCGGCTAAAAGCCGACCGAATTCGCGGCCACCAGAACCAAATTCACGATCGACTGTAATGATCTTTCCCATATGGTTATCCTCGCACGCCTAATAGTATAGGGGAACTTTCCTCAATAGAGGAAGAACGAATTGCGTATACCGCGCCTGCGCTCAATGTGGCACAATGATTCTATGAAGAAACACTGGCTATTTTCCTTATTGCTCGCCGGCTCTTTGCTGGCGTCTTGCTCGTTGATCAATAACAGCAGCCAACCGGCTACCACATCCGAACCGGCTCCGACCACATCAGAGTCCATCCCGCCAGCAACGTCGTTGGCCCCGGGAACTTATGACCCAACCACCGATTACGGCGGCTACTACGCCAGTTTGACGTCTTGGACAAACGGAGAGGATTTGAAGTCGAAGTTACACGCGATCATCAGCGGCGGCACCTATACGCCCATCACCTATGCGGGTACGATCGCCAACTGGCAATCCAACCAAAAGGCGGACCAAGATTTATACGACCATGAAATGGTCGATGTCGTCTATAGTCCTAAAGATGAACTGAAAACGGGTACCAATACCTATTGGCAACGCGAGCACGCGTGGCCAGCTTCTCTGATGACGGGCAGCACCACCTCCACCGCGGTCAAACATCTTGGCAGAGCGACCGACTTCCATAACCTTTTCGCTGGAAGCAGCAATGGCAACACTTCCCGTGGCAACAAGAATTACGGAACCGCGAATAAATCCGCCAGCTCATATACCAATAACAAAGTTGGGGATGATGGTTATAGTTATGACTCAACCTGGTTTGAACCGGGTGACCACGATAAGGGACGTGTCTCTCGTGCCATATTTTATATGGCAACTATGTATTGCGAAGAGGACTATGACGACTCGAACGCCGTCACGATGGCCCCAT
>CAMYXQ010000106.1 GCA_947303105.1 uncultured Caryophanales bacterium
CATCTTCATCGCCGCCTCCTGCAAGGAGAAGGGCATCCTCTTCCTCAAGGATCCTTCCAAAGCGCCCATGGGCTGCCGCTTCGCGGAGGACGTGAAGCCGGCTTCGTCCGGTGCCAAGGACGGCATCACCGTCACGATCGGCGGCAAGGCCTACGGCGTCAAGATCACCGGCGAGGGCAAGGCGGTCGTCAACGGCAAGGAAGTTTCCTTCAAGCAGGAAGCCGGCATCAAGGCGGCTCCGGCTGCGGCCGCGGCTCCGGCGGGCGGCACGGAAGTCAAGTCTCCCGTGCCCGGCACGGTCCTGCGCGTCACCGCGTCTTCCGGCCAGCAGGTTGCGAAGGGCGACGAGCTCCTCGTCATGGACGTCATGAAGATGGAAACTCCCGTCACCGCTCCTTGCGACGGCACGGTCACCATCAACGTGGCGGCCACGGACAAGGTGGCTACCGGCGACGTTCTGGCGGTAATCGGCTAAAGGAGTTAACCGATGAGAAAATTGTTTACGCTGTTTATGCTCGCGGCGTTCGCCTTTGCGGCGCACGCCGAGGGCGATTGGCAGACCACGCTCGGCAAGGTGAGCGATCTTTCCGGCGATACCGGAATTTCCGGTTTTTGCCGCAAGGAGCCTCCGGCCTACATCACCGGCAACTATCCCGCCGAAGCGCGGATCGACGCCGGCTTGGTGGCGGGACTCAATCCGCAAGATGCCCGTTATATGACGCCCAACGGTTATTACGACAAGCAGGGCACGTGGCACGGCGGCTACTTCGACGATTCCGGCGCGTTTGTGGCGGGTCACGAGGTCAAGACGCTGTTCGGCATGCCGTACGGTTTGGGGCAGCTCATCATGATTCCTCTGTGTCTCATCATGATCTACCTCGCTATCGTCAAGGGCTTCGAGCCGTTGCTTCTTTTGCCCATCGGGTTCGGCGGACTGCTCGCCAACTGCCCCTTGGCCGGCGTTACGGCGCCTGCCATGATGCATGACGGCATGGTCTCCATGCTGGCCTCGGGCGTGCCCGTGATGAACGGCGGCATCATCGAGCCGGGCGGATTCCTCTTCTACTTCTTCCGTTTCGGTATCGATACCGGCATCTTCCCGATCATGATCTTCATGGGCGTTGGCGCGATGACCGACTTCGCTCCGCTGATCGCCAATCCCAAGATGGCGCTTTTGGGCGGTGCGGCGCAGTTCGGCATCTTCTTCGCGCTTTTCGGCGCGCTCGGTCTCGCGGCGGTGTTCGGGGCGGACTTCTTCGGCGGGGTGGATCCCGTCAAGGCGGCCGCTTCCATCGGCATCATCGGCGGAGCGGATGGCCCCACGGCCATATGGCTCACCTCGCGGCTCGCTCCGGACCTCCTGGGTGCGATCGCGGTGGCGGCCTACAGCTACATGGCGCTCGTTCCGATCATCCAGCCGCCCATCATGAACGCGCTTACCACCAAGGAAGAGCGTCTCATCAAGATGCCGCCGCTCCGGGAAGTGAAGAAGATCGAGAAGATCTGCTTCCCGCTCATCGTGCTGCTCCTTTGCGCGGTGCTGTTGCCGTCGGCGGTGCCGCTGATCGGCGCGCTGATGTTGGGCAACCTCGCCAAGGAGGCCGGTCCCTCGGTGGCGCGTATCTCCGACACCATGTCGAACGCGCTCATCAACATCGTGACCATCATGCTCGGTCTTTCGGTGGGTTCCAAGCTCGCTTGCGAGAAGTTCCTTTCCGGCACCACGCTGGGCATTCTGGCGCTGGGCCTCGTGGCCTTCTGCGTGGGCACTGCCGCCGGCGTACTGATGGCCAAGCTGATGAACCTCTTCGCCAAGGAGAAGGTGAATCCGCTTATCGGTTCCGCCGGCGTTTCCGCCGTGCCGATGGCTGCGCGCGTTTCCAACAAGGTGTCGCTGTCGAACGATCCCACCAATTTCATCCTGATGCAGGCCATGGGTCCGAACGTTTCGGGCGTGATCGGCTCGGCGGTGGTGGCGGGCGTTCTCTACACTCTTTGCCGCTAAAACTTTGATCGCAGCGAGAGATAACGTACCAGGGCGGGGCGATTGCCTCGCCCTGGCCAGTTCCAGCCCCCGGCGCGCCAAGATTCTGCGCGACTTGGGGGTCGACTTCGAGGTGGTCAAGACCGACGCCCGCGAAGTCAGTCTTCCCCATGATCCCCGCGGCACCGTCCTCGCCAACGCGATCGCCAAACTGCAGGCGTATGGCGCAACCGGCCGACGCGTGCTCGCGGCCGATACCATCGTCTGGTTGGACGGCAAGATTTACGGCAAACCAAGCGATCTCGACGAAGCCAAGTCGTTCTTGCGCGAACTTTCCGGTCGCACCCACCAGGTATTTACGGGGGTGGCCTATTTCGACGGCGAGAAGCTCCATACTGACGTGTCCGTAAGCAATGTCGCCTTCAAAGCGTTGTCGGACGCGGATATCGATGGCTACATCCGGCTAGTCAACCCGATCGACCGGGCCGGTGCCTACGATATAGACGATTTCGGCCCCTTGCTCATCGCCCGTTTCGAGGGCGAGTACGAGAATATCATGGGTCTCCCCATCGCACCGCTACGGGGCTGGCGGATATGCGATTGATATAGCGCCCGGCGCAAACCGTTTTGGAGCGAAAAAGCGCGCCGGGGTGCGCCAAGGGGCGCTAGCGGAGGTGTGGAGGGGTATGGTGCGCCAGGTCTTTATATTCGTTACACCCCCGGTTTTATTGGGGTTTTGGCGGGCA
>CAMYXQ010000107.1 GCA_947303105.1 uncultured Caryophanales bacterium
CTTGAACGGCTTGATAGAGCTCGTAGTTGAGGCGTTCGACCTGGCGGCGAAGTTCGTCTTTGTCGAGTTCGCGCTTCACGAAGCGGATGTATCTGCGGATCCCCAAGTAGATGAAGAAGCAGATGGCCGCGATGAGAGCGAGGAACAATAACGCGAAAAGCACCCAGAAGAACCAGCCCCAGAAGTGGAACTCGCCCATATGAGCGGTCAGCATGGAATGGTAGTTCCGGAAATTGTTTCCGACGTCGCCCCAAGGATGGGCGAAGCGTTTGACGAACCAAGTCCCGACATCTTTGAAGAATTGTACGAGCAGTTCGCGTAAGTAACTGAAGTAAGCCGACATAAGATCAAACCTCCCTTAAGATCTTGAATTGGATTTCGGCGAGGAAGCTGGCTCCCATCGTCGAATTGATGCAGTTATGGTCCCAACCTTCGAGGTAGATGGACACCACCACTTCCTTCGGAACGTTCCGTTCCAGGGTGACGACCCATCCGTTGTCCTCCGGCCGATTCCCATTGAAATCGGCATAGGTCAGGGATTGCTCCTCAGCGATTTCCATCCCATTGGCGAGCGAGGCGGCCTCATCGTAAGGACGGACGCCTTTGCCATGGTTGGCCGAGAAGGAGTTGTAGACGCCATCGACGGGTTCTTCGTCATCCGCCAAGGCATCGGCCTTGTGGACGATGGCGTCGCGGTTATGGATCTCGCCATAGACGACTTCTTTGAGGACGCTGTCGTAATCGTAATACGTATCGAAGTAGCCGTCCTTGTCGTTATCGAGGATCCCGCCGTAATAAGTGATCCCGTTCTTGTGGGGGTCGAAGATGGTATAGGTGCCATCCTCCACCACGTAGAAGGAAACTCGGAGAGCGTTAACGAGTTTGTTAAGGTTCTCCGCGATTTCTTCCGGGGTCATGTCGGGATGCTGGTTTTGGATGAGCGAGGCATAACGAAGATTCTCCTCTTCGTTGGCGTCGAAGAAGGTGGTCAAAGGATCGATGGACGCATAAACATCGTCATTGGCCTTGAGATAGAGGCTCTGGGAATAAAGGCCCTGGCTCACTTTGTTCGGGGCGTAAGGTTCGCCGGAAGCCGGGGTGAAGAAACCGGAGTACTCATAGAATTCCGGGGCGAGAGCGTTCTGGGTGTGCCAACGGCTTTCGAACATCGTGCTGCACGGAGCGAATAAGCCAACCTGGTCCAATTTGTCTTTCTCGAGGCGTTCGACGAAAGAATCCGCGTCGGTCTTGGTCGAGATCTTGATTTCCGGGGATCCTTTGACGGTGATTTCGAGCGCGTCGACATTCAGGCGCGAGCTCGTCGCGTACCACGCGAGCGAAAAAGAAAACGAAATACTGGCGAGAGCGATCACGCCAGTGAATAACGATATGAACAATTTGCGCTGATTCATAAGTTACATTCGATTGATCTGGAATTGGAGACCAAGGTTAAATCCAGAGGATAATTCCTCATTGATGACGGTGTGATCCCAACCCTCGAGCCAAACGGTCATATCGACCGTGGCGATCTTCGCCGCATCGTTGGCGGTGATGCAGACGGGGCGGCCTTTGGAAAGGTGGCCCGATCCATCATCGTCCGGAGCGATGGAACGGAGGGTTTCATATTCGGCTTGACCCAAAGTCAAACCAGCGAAAGACGTATAGGCTTTCGTGCCGGCGGCATGCTTGGCGAGGAAGGTGGACGGATCGGTCTGACCGGTGCCGTTCACGTCATCGAGCTCGCTATCGGTCGGGTTATCCACCGGAGTGGCTGAGCCGGTATAGTCGCCGTAGATGATTTCTTCGTGATCAGATCCAAGGGTCGGGTCAAAGTCATAATAATCCGAGTCGCGGGAACTAAGATTGAGCAAACCGGCAACCGCCGTTTGTCCTTTCGTCGTTTCCGTGCTGCCCGGGTTCAAAATGAAACGATCGCGCCCGTCGTCGAAATAGCAACGAAGGGCTTTTTGAATCTTGTAAGACGGATCGGTCGGATGAGCGGCCGTATCGGTGATCCAAATGCTCTGATCGGCAGTCGCTTCCATTTCGCCCATCGCGTTGGTCCGCCAGACGCGGAACGCGAAGGTCATCGCGCAATAAGCGTTCGTGGGTGCATCGCCCGTTTCGAGCGGCGTATAGGCCTTCGGAGCGTGATAAAGATGCAACGCATCGCCTTTGGTGATTGTTCCATCGATGGCAACGGAACCCGTGTTATAAACACGGGATGTGACCGGTTCCAACGTGTTGGTCGCGTGGTTCTGGAGGCTTAAATAAGCCGAGATGGTCGCACCGCTGAGACCGGAACCCGGTTTCGCCCAGTAGTAGTCTTCGCCGCCGATGGTCTCTTTGGTGAGTTTGAAGTCTTCATTATTCGGATCAAGGCCAAGGAAGTCTCTGTCGCTCACAAGACCGATCTGCAGCTGTTCGGATTCGCGGACGGAGGTGCCTTCATAGGCCACCGTAGCACGCGAATTGCTCGCATACCAGGCAAGGGTACCTGTAATGAGACCAGTAAAGGAGGCGGCGGTGAAAAGACCTAATGCGCCAAGTAAGAATCGCTGGCCGTTAAGTTTCATAATGCTCGCCTCCTTTCTGTTTATATCTCAAATTGGTTTATATGCATCCATGCACAAACTCGTGCACAAGTGCATACATGCGTTTATCAAATCGATGACTTAAAGTTCGTT
>CAMYXQ010000108.1 GCA_947303105.1 uncultured Caryophanales bacterium
GACGGGGACCTCGCTACTCGCCATGACCTCCGGTTCCATCCAGGTGTCGGCCGATAGGAAGCGGGGCTCTTTGGTCCACTCTTCGGGCAGCCAGTCCCAGACGATCCACTGATGGTCGACATCGGGTCGATTGATAAGCGGTGGGAACTCGCGGATCCACGGCAGGACGATCGGGGCGATCCCTAACTTCTCCGCCGTATGCATACAGGTCTCATAAGCCCGTCCCTGGGGCGAGCTATAGATGGTCTTGATCGGTAACTTAATAAGCCGTTCCGAAAGCAGTTCCGCTTCGCGGTGGCCGCGCTCGGTCAGCCGATCGAGCTCGGAGTTCGGATCGCCGTGTCGGATGAATAATAACTTCATTCGATCGGCTGCTCCTCGGCGGCCTTTTTCTTGCGGTTCATGAACGGCTCTTTGCCTTTGGCGATGTTGATGCACTTATAGACGATGACGACGGTCTGGAAGGAAATGCCGACGGCATTGCCAATGACCATCGGCAGACTGTCGATGAAGATGCCGTAGACCAACCAGCAGGCGTAGCCGATGGTCAGGGCCAAAAACATCAGCAAAGAAACCGATGAGGTGTCTTTGGTGTTGATCGTTTTGATGACTTGGGGGACGGCGGCCACCGCGGTCAATGTGGTGGCGACGAATCCGAGGATGAGAAGACCGGTTTCAGACATGGGAAACCCTCCTAAATTTACACATGTTTAGCATACGCATACCCCTACGAAAGAGCAAGGAATCATCGGTAAAATCTGACGATGAGAAACGGCTCGTAAGCGGGTGTCCGCAAAATAACCCCTTGCCGTTTCTCTTCTTAAGAAGGGATAATAGAATACGATAGTGACAAAGGGGAAAGTCATATGAAAAAAACTTCCAAAAAGTTCGCGCTGTCGCTTTTTAGTGTTTTAAGCGCGATCGCTTTGGCCTCCTGCACGCTGCCTTTCGGCGGGGCGGACGGCCAAACACCTTACGTCGGCAATAACGGCAACTGGTGGGTCGGCACGACCGACACCGGCGTCCAAGCCGCTGGCGAGGCTGGCCAAAGCCCGTACATCGGCGAGAACGGCAACTGGTGGATCGGCAATGTGGACCTCGGCGTTGCCGCCCAAGGCCCAAAGGGCGACACCGGCTCTCAGGGTCCGAAGGGCGACCAGGGCGAACAAGGCCCGAAGGGCGACCAAGGTGAGCAAGGCCCTGCCGGTCCCACGGGTCCGCAAGGTCCCGCTGGACAAGACGGCGACACTCCATACATCGGCTCTAACGGCAACTGGTGGGTCGGAACCACCGATTTAGGCGTTCCGGCGACCGGTCCGAAAGGCGACCAGGGCGATCCTGGCGCGGCGGGCGCTCCCGGCGCCGCCGGCGAGAACGGCGAAACCCCGTATATCAAAGACGGCCATTGGTGGGTCGGCGACACCGACACCGGCGTCGTGGCTCAAGGTCCGAAAGGCGACCAGGGCGAACAAGGCGAACAGGGTGAGCAAGGCCCCAAGGGCGACCAAGGCGAACAAGGTCCGAAAGGCGACCAAGGCGAGCAAGGTCCGAAGGGCGACCAGGGCGAACAAGGCCCGGCCGGCGAAGACGGCGACACCCCGTACATTGGCTCCAATGGCAACTGGTGGATCGGCGACACCGACACCGGCGTGTTCGCTGGCGCCAACCCCGAACAATATCATGTCTCCTTCGATCCGAACGGCGGCGCGCTGGAGTCCAGCGTCCCGAACCCGATGACGATCGAAGAACACAAATACGTTGAGAACATCCCCGTTCCGACCAAAGACACCAAGGAATTCCTTGGCTGGTTCACCGGCTTCGGTCCGAACGATGCTCAATTAACAAAGTTAACCCCCGTCGAAAGCGATCTCGATCTGATCGCCGAATGGGATTCCTATACCGTCACTTGGCTGGACGGCGATCAGAATGTCTTCCAGACCGACACGGTCCCGGCGGGCGGCCATATCACCGTCCCGTCGACCAACCCGGGCAAAATCGGCGATGGCATCTATGACTACACCTTCCAGGGATGGACCGCGTTCCCCACGGGCCGTCTCCACGAAGATGTCACGGTCCGTTCCCTCTTCGACGGCCCGCAGGATAGCTACACCGTCACTTGGCTCGATGGCAATGGCGATGTCTTCACCACGACCGAAGTCGAGTATGGCTCACCAGCGGTGGCCCCGGCCGGAACCCCGACCAAGACGGCGACTGCACAGTACACCTATTCGTTCTCTGAATGGGATTATGACTTTGTAACCCCGATCTATGGCGATACCACGATCAATGCGTTGTTCGACAATACCGTCAATAAATACACCGTGACTTGGCGTGATGCCGTCGGTGGCATCTATCACACCGACACCGTCGACTATGGCACCGTCCCAGTAGTCCCGGCCGAAAGCCCGGTCAAGGCCAACACCGAGACTTGGGTCTACACCTTCACCGGTTGGGATGGCCCGCTCAGCGAGCCGGTCACCGGCAATGTTGAATTCACCCCGTTGTACGATCAAACCAAGCAGATCTATCACGTCACCTTCGTGGATGATCTCAACAATGAAATTGAAGTCCGCAACGTGACCGCCGGCGAAGCCTCTGGTTTACCCGACGATCCGTCAAAAGCGGCGACCGCTCAATAC
>CAMYXQ010000109.1 GCA_947303105.1 uncultured Caryophanales bacterium
TGATCATCGCCCTCGTCTGGGACGGCATCAATGACCCGATCATGGGCTTCATCGTCGAAAAGGTGCACTTCAAGCTCGGCAAGTTCAAGCCGTGGATCTTGATCGGCGCAGTCGGCAATGTTGTTGCCGTTCTCGCGATGTTCCTCATCCGTCCGGGCCACATGGAAGGAGCCACCTGGGTGCCGAATGGCTGGGCTTTCGTCGGTTGTATGATTGCCTTCTATTTCATCTGGGACTTGTTCTTCACCATGAACGACATCGGCTACTGGGCGATGTTGCCATCTCTTACCAACGACCGCGACGAGCGCGCCAAACTCACCTCGCACGTCTCCATCTGCGCCGCGATCGGCGGTTTCGTCATGACGGCGGGCGGCATGTTGCTCCCGACCCTCTTCTCCCACGTTTCCGGCGGCCAGATGTTCGGCTACCTCGCCATCGCCGCCTCCGTGCTGTTCTTGCTATCGCAAGTCGCCATCTTCTTCTTCTGCCGGGAGAAGGAGCGCGACCTGCAACAAGAGGAAGCCAGCGAGAAATCCGGCATCCTCGACCTCTTCCGCGTCGTCGCGAAGAACCCGAACGTCCGTTCGATCGTCATCGCGATGTTCCTCTATTACCTCGCCTCTGGCGTCCTCACCGGCGGCATCGGCTTGAACTACTTCTACTTATCCATCGGATATGGTTCCGGCCGCGGCGGCCTCGTCGCGACGGGCATCTCCGTCATGTACGTCATCGCCCAAGTCGTATCCCAGGCGATTTTCCCCATCTGGTCGCGCAAGGCCAGCAAGAAGAAGATCCTCACCTGGGCGATCATCATCCAGCTGGTCGGCTACGTCGGCTTCTTGCTCTGCTGCTTGCCGCTATTCGGCGACCACTCCTTGGCCACGATGCTCTCGACCGACTTGCCTGAGATGAACTCGATGGACTTCGGCTGGGCCTTCAGCGGGCTCATGTTCATGAACTACCTCTGGCCGCTCATCTTCTTCTTTGGCCAGGGCCTCATGTACATGGTCATACTCATCCTGTTCCAGGATGCCATCGACTACAACGAATGGAAGTTCGGCGAACGCAAAGAGGCGATCATCTCCTCTTGGCGTCCTCTCGATGTCAAACTCTCGAGCGCGATGCTCCGTTTGTTCCAATACCTCATCTTCTTGGCGGCCGGCGTCAATGCCGCCGTCACGGCCATCTCGGATGCCGAAGCCCAACATAACGTTTGGGCCCAGACCGCTCAGCCGGGCGACGTCGACCAAGAATTCGTCGAGCGCATCAACGCGGCCACCAACGGCATCGAACGCTGGCAGCTCATCGTCTTCGGCGCCCTCGTGGTCGTCGTTCTGGTCGGCTGCATGGTGGCGGCCTACTTCGTGATCCAAGGCGGATACCGCATCTCGGCCGAAGAGCACGAGCAGATCGTCAAAGAGCTCGAAGAACGCCACGCGGCGAACCCCGCCCCGGAAGCCGTCCCGGCCGAAGGACCGAGCGAAATCCCGACTCCCGCCGAGGAAGTGCCTCCCGAAGAGCCGCCCTCGGAGGAATAACCCCTCCTTTCCGGAAACGCCCTCGTTCGCGGGGGCGTTTTCCATACGCGCGAAGTTTTTGTTTTCTTTGTTGCAACCGCGGGGCGATTTGACTATATTTATAAGCGCTCGATGCGCCAGTAGCTCAGCTGGATAGAGTATCAGACTACGAATCTGAGGGTCACGTGTTCGAATCATGTCTGGCGCGCCAAAAGAAACCAGCCACCTCCCGAGGTGGTTTTTTCTTTCTAAACGCGTATAATTGTTGGCGCTCGGGATATAGCGCAGCTTGGTTACCGCGTCTGCTTTGGGAGCAGAAGATCGTCAGTTCGAATCTGACTATCCCGACCACATGTCCATCAGCAGCACATTCGTGGTGCTGCTTTTCTTTTTATGCGATAATAGGGGCGGAGGTAACCCCATGGCATCCATTTACGATTATTCCGTCTTAGATATGGCGGGCAACGACGTCTCATTATCCGAATACAAAGGCAAAGTCCTGCTCATCGTCAACACGGCGACCGGCTGCGGCTTCACCCCGCAGTACGAAGGCCTCGAAGCGATGTACCGGAAATACAAGGACCAAGGTTTTGAAATCCTCGATTTCCCCTGCAACCAATTCTTCGGTCAGGCCCCGGGCACCGACGAGGAAATCCATTCGTTCTGCACCCTCAAGTACGATGTTTCGTTCAAGCAATTCCACAAAATCGACGTGAACGGCAAAAACGAGGATCCCCTCTATACGTTCCTGAAGGAACAGCAAAAAGGCCGCATCAAATGGAACTTCACGAAGTTCCTCGTCGACCGCGAAGGCAACGTCGTCGCTCGGTTCGGCCCGATGGAGGCCCCGGACAAGATCGATCCGAAGATCGCCGAGATCATTGGGTAGTTTCTATGGCGAAAATCCGCCGTTACTGCGGCCCGTATTTCCTTGAGATCCAGGGCGACAAAATTCGCGAATACTGCGGCCAATATCTTTATGAGATCCAAGGCGACAAAGTCCGCCGTTACTGCGGTTCGTATGTCTATCAGATCGAAGGGGATAGAGTCCGCCAGTATTGCGGCCCCTATCTCGTCCAGATGGAAGGCAACAAACTCCGCCGTTACTGCGGCCCC
>CAMYXQ010000110.1 GCA_947303105.1 uncultured Caryophanales bacterium
CTTTCCGACCCTAATTAAATTCATCGACAGCGCCCAATTCTTATCGGTTCAGGTCCATCCTTCCGACGAATATGCCCTCCGCGTTGAGCACCAGCTTGGCAAGACGGAGATGTGGTATGTTTTGGATGCCGAAGAAGGCGCCGGTTTATATCTTGGATTCAATCGGGAGACTTCCGCGGAAGAAGTCCGTCGCCGCGTTGCCGATGGCTCAATCGAAGAAATCCTTAACTTCATTCCCGTTCATCCAGGCGAGTCGTATTTCATCCCGTCCGGCACCGTCCACGCGATCGGCGCGGGGTCACGGTCATTGAGATTCAGCAGAATTCGACCATCACATATCGCCTTTACGACTACAAACGGAAAGATGCGAACGGCAACGAGCGCGAACTCCATGTCGAGAAGGCTTTGGATGTGTTGAATTACCACAAATATGAGCCAACGGAATTCCGTTTGCCTCTTATCGGCGAGTCATCCTATTTCCGTTCGGTTCTTTCGGAAATCAAACCGATGAAACTAACTGCCAGCAAGGCCTCATTCAAGGCGATTTCAATCTTGGACGGCAGTGGTTTCGTTGACGATATTCCTTATTCTAAAGGATGCACCTTCTTCCTGCCCGCTGGACGGACCTGCGAGATCAAAGGAACAGGGCATATGGTCATCACGGAGGTCCCAGCATGATTTATTTGGCAATCGATATCGGCGGAACTTCGATCAAAGGCGGTTTCTATGAAGAATCCGGAAATTGCTTGAAGGGCTTTTCGTTCCCAACCCACGGTGATTTGCCGGGGACCGAATCGTTTGCTGCCTTCATCTCCAACCTCAAAAACGAAGTCGAGGCCTTCGCGGATCGCGATTCCATCGTCGCGGCCGGCATCGGCTGCCCAGGAACGATTGATTCTCTGAAAGGGATTTGCAACTTCGCCAATAATTTGGATTGGCACGAAGTGAATATCCGTGAGGCTATCGAATCTATTATTCATCGCCCAGTGTTTGTGACAAACGATGCCAACGCCGCTTTATTGGGTGAAATGACCTATGGCGATTGCAAAAAATATCGCAGCGCAATCCTTCTGACCCTCGGCACCGGCATCGGCGGAGGGATTTATCTCAACGGCGAGCTCTTCGATGGCGAAGAAGGCAAAGGGGCCGAACTCGGTCATATGGTCATTGTGAAGGATGGCGAACCTTGCACTTGTGGGCGCAAGGGGTGCTTCGAAGCGTATGCGTCGGCGACCGCGCTCATCCGTCATGGGCAAGAAGGCGTGGCGCGCAATCCGAATTCCTTGCTTGCCAAGAGCCTGGTCACGGCGAAATCCATCTTTGATGCCGCCAAAGCGGGAGACGTCCTTGCCAACGAATGCGTCGATTGGTATGTAGAACACCTTGGGATCGGTGTGCTGAATTACATTAATATCTTCCGTCCGCAAGCCATCATCTTCAGTGGCGGCGTTTCTAACGCCGGGGACCGCTTGCTCAATCCCTTACGCGAATACCTGGAAAAAGAAAATTGGGGTATCGCTGGCAGGTGGTGCGCAAAGCCGGTTCTGGCAATCGCCTCTCTCGGCGATCGCTCGGGAAGGCTCGGCGCCTTGGCTCTCGCGGTTCGCAAAAGCAAATAAAAAATAAGCGACCTTGTATGAAACGGGTCGCTTTTTATTAACTCGGATGTCAAATCTTACAGCCTTCCGTCTATTTATAGGTGGAGGTGCTTATGAACTATTTGCCCATTTTTGATGAAACGGCTCCGGCCTCCTCCAACAATCGGATGATCATTATTCTTGCGGTGGGGATCGTCGTCCTCGCGGCGATTGCCGTTTGGCAGTTGGTGGTCAACCGGAAACTTGAAAAGAAACTCAAAGAGAAGGAAGAAAACGAAGAAAGGGGAGATTAATAAAGCCCCAATTGTTTAAGAGCGTAGGCGACCGCGCCGTCATGGCTGTCGATCGAGATCATTTTGGCGGCCTCTTTCACGATGTCTTTCCCATCGCTCGGCACGATTCCATAGAAGGCTTTTACCATTGATAAATCGTTATAAGAGTCGCCAAATGCGTAGATTTCATCGTTTTTGACCCCCAATTCGGCGGCCAAATCGCGGATCATGTCCGCTTTGCTCGCATCCTTCGAAACGAACTCCAGGAAAAAGTCATTGGTGGCCATCGCTTTCGTATGAGTGAGCAGATGATCGGGGATTTTCATCGTCTCGGCTTCGTGCTTATGTGAGGTCAGCAAGGCTTTTTCGACCTCTTCGCCCTCCTGAAGAGGGTTCTCTTCGAGGTTGCGCAGCTTCATGCGGGTGAATTTCGCCTCTTCTTCGGCGAAGTTCAGTTTGCCGATGTAACCGAGTTCGTTGGTGAGGATGTAACAGAGATAAGTGTTCTTTTCGTCTTGGAACACATTTTTGAGCTGGTGGATCATGTCGCTCGGGACCGTGACGCCGCGGATGCGCGTTCCGTCGGCGCGGTAAAGCGACGCGCCGTACGAAGTGATCGCATATAGATGCTTGTAGTTGCCAAGCCGCTTTAACAATGGTTCGATGCCGCGGAACGGACGGCCGGATGCGAAAACAACCGCGTCGCCCATTTCCAAGCGATGCCGCAGAGCGGCTTCGTTGTCTCCGGCCGG
>CAMYXQ010000111.1 GCA_947303105.1 uncultured Caryophanales bacterium
CTTATGGCATTAGTCACAACGAAAGAAATGTTCAAGCGGGCCTATGAAGGCCATTACTCGATCGGCGCATTCAACGTCGACAACCTCGAAACCCTCCAAGCGACCATGGAAGCGGCTCATGAATGCAAATCCCCGGTCATCATCGCCATCACCGAAAACGTCATCAAATACTTCGGTATCACGAATCTGCGCGCCCTCATCGACGCCGCGGTCAAAGATTACGGCGTGGAAGTCGCCTTGCACCTCGATCACGGCAAATCGATCGAGATCTGCAAATACTGCTGCGACAACGGCTTCACCAGCGTCATGATCGACGCCTCGGCCGAAGAATATGAGCGCAACATCGAAATCACCAAGGAAGTCGTGGCTTATGCCCATGCTCGCGGCGTGGTCGTCGAATCCGAACTTGGTGCCATCGCCGGCGTCGAAGACGGCGAAGTCACCGGCGACAAATACGGCGTCTTCACCCATCCGGCTCAAGCGGTTGACTTCGTCAAACGCACCGGCATCGATAGCTTGGCCATCGCCATCGGCACCGCCCACGGCGCCTTCAAATTCAAGCCGGGCACCAAACCTTATCTCCGGTTCGATATCCTCGATGAGATCGATTCGCTCCTCCCGGGCTTCCCCCTCGTCCTCCACGGCTCGAGCATGGTCCCGCAGGATCGGGTCGCCCTCATCAACAAGTATGGCGGCCAGATGCCGGCGGCCATCGGCATTCCGGGCGAACTGCTCCGCGAAGCCTCCAAGACAGGCGTCTGCAAGATCAACCAGGGCAGCGACCTCCGCGTCGCCTTCACCAGCGAGATCCGCAAGATCTTCTTCGAACAGCCGAAGGAATACGAGATCCGCAAGTACACCGCCCCGGCCCGTCAGGTCGTCAAAGACATGATCAAAGACCGTATGGACAACGTCTTCATGTCCAGCGGACATGCCGAAGTGAAGTTCTAAAAAAGAAAAGACCGGAATCCCGGTCTTTTTTTGTTGCTTTATCAGAGGCTTCTCACCAAGTCGAAGAGTTCTTCGGCGACTTCTTCGGTGACCTCGACCGATCCGGTGGCCACCCGGTAGAGGAAGCCTTCGATGACCCCGTCCTTGGCGGCGGTGGGCTTGCGGAAGAATTCGTCAAAGAGATGGTCGAATTCGTCGGAGAGGTTCTTCTGGCGATAGTAGAAGGCGTAGAGGACGGCTTCCGGATTGTTTTTGGCGCTCATGAGGGCGAGGCGGAAACGTTCGGAGAGGGACATGTCACCTGACAGGAATTCTTCGCCGATCTTCTTCACCGCGGCCGAATTGGCTTCGAACAGAAGGTTCGCTCTGGTGCGGAAATGGACGTAGATCGTCGGCTCGGTGATGCCGATATCCTCGGCGATCTTTTTTGTCGAGATTTCGTCGATGCCTAGAAGGGCGCCATAATAGACGGTTTTCTTTAAGATTCTCGCGTCGAGATTTCTGAGTTTTCTACGAGCCATAAGAAGATCCTTTCTTTATGAAGAGACGGAACAAATCGTTCTTTCCTTGAAATTGTAGGCAAGAATGAAAAATTTGACAAGAAGCGAACTGAGAAAAATTCGCGCACCAGGACCTGAAACGATGTCTGGGCAAATCGGCGTTTTTCTTTTATAAAAAGACGAATATCCGTTATGGAAAAAGTCGCGGCTTTTGTCGAGCGTATATCGGCCTTTTCCAAAGAAACGCCCCCTTTCGTCAGCCGAAAAAGCGGTCCCGAATTCGCCGTAATGTTCTCTTGAAGAAGAGAATGAATTCAAATACCCTAGAAATATATGAACAAGCAAGAATACTACGTCGTCGATATCTACGATCCTCGCGAAGTCGAATCGACCCTGGCCTTTGCCCCTTATCTCGATTACGAACTCCATTCCGTCCAGGACGTCTACGCCCGTTCGGATGTTTATGTGTCCTTGGATGCCAGCGGCAGGCAGAGCCCGGTCGCGAAAGGCGAGTTCAACGGCAACTTCGCCCATATCGTCAACCTCGACCGCCTTCCCGAAGAGGAAAACCGCAACGTCGAAACCCATATCACCAGCTATACCAAAGTCGTCTTCAAACGCGATTCGGCCGCGCCGGCCAAGCGCCGCTACGCCACCCAGGAAAGCGTCTGGAAGAAATTCGGCGCCCTTTTAAGCGCCATCGCCCGCAAGGCGGAAGATGCCGACCGGGTCGCCGCTTCGCTTAATGCGAAGAAAGAGAACTACGGCGCCTTCATCTTCGGCACCATCCTCCTCTTCTTCGGCGCCGCCGCCCTCGTGGCGGGCCTCGCCCTCAAGAACAACTTCGGCTGGGCTCTCTACGTCCTCTATGCCGGCATCGGCGTCGCGGCCATCGGCTTCTTGCTCTTTGTCGGCGGCATCATCGCGATGGCGGCCTCTTCCAGCCAGAAGAACCGTTATCGGAAGATCATCGGCAAATGCGTCCATGATTACCGCGAAGTGGCCCGTGCGAAACGCCAATACGAGAAATCGATCATGACCGGTTATCTCCCGCGCATCGACGCCACCTGGTTCTACAATAAGTGCCTCGATTACGGCGTGCCCTATGTGGCCCCGAATCCCCCGGCCCGGAAATAAAAAAAGAGCTGGCGAATGCCA
>CAMYXQ010000112.1 GCA_947303105.1 uncultured Caryophanales bacterium
TCGGGGTCGGAACACGCTGGGCGGAACCGATGAGTTTGCCCTTGAGTTCAGGGATGACGAGACCGATCGCTTTGGCGGCGCCGGTGCTGTTCGGGACGATGTTGGCAGCGCCGGCACGGGCTCTGCGGAGATCGCCCTTCTTGTGCGGGCCATCGAGGATCATCTGGTCGCCGGTATAGGCATGGACCGTGGTCATGATGCCAGAGAGGATCGGGAAATTATCGTTGAGGGTCTTGGCCATCGGGGCGAGGCAGTTGGTGGTGCAGCTGGCCGCGGAGATGACTTTGTCATCTTTGGTTAGGATGCCTTCGTTGACGGAGAAGACGATGGTCGGGAGGTCATTGCCCGCCGGAGCGGAGATGACGACCTTCTTGGCGCCAGCGTTGACGTGGGCCATGGCCTTGTCTTTCGAGGTATAGAAGCCGGTGCATTCGAGAACGACGTCGACGCCGAGTTCGCCCCAAGGCAGGTCGGCCGCATTCGGTTTCGCATAAATGGTGATTTCTTTGCCGTCCACGGTGATGGATCCCGGCTTCAAGACGGTTTTGCCGTCTTCGGCGAGTTCGGGCTCTTTCGAAGTGACGGTGTGGCGATTCTCGCCAATCGGGCCGCAATAGCCACCCTGCGCGGTGTCATATTTGAGCAAGTGGGCGAGCATCTTCGGGCTGGTCAAATCGTTGATGGCAACGATCTCATAGCCTTCGGCGGCGAACATCTGACGGAAAGCGAGACGGCCAATGCGTCCGAATCCGTTGATGGCAACTTTTACTGACATGGTTAGTGTCCTCCTATTGATAACCGAATAGATTATACAAATCTAAGCGGTAAAGAAAAAGCATTGTCCTTCGAAAACGCGATTTACCAATTGAAATTGGTCAATCGATGGGGACAATGCCACGGAATAATTCTTCGAGGGAAACATCGAGGGCCACCGCAACCCGAGACAAAGTCTCGATGGATGGATTCCGCTTGCCCTGTTCGAGCTCGGAAACGTAACTGTGGGCCAAGCCGGCCTCAACCGACAAAGTCAGTTGACTCATCTTCCGTTGTTTGCGTAGATAAGCGATCCGCCGCCCCAACTGATGGAGCAATGTCAGTTCATTCGCCACGGGCTTCTTCATAGGTCTGATGGATCTCCCGGAACAAATGATTGATATTCGACTTGCTGACGGTCGCGGCGATCTCCTGGCTCAGTAAATCGGCGAGGTCCCAAAGGGAAACCTCGGGGTTCTCTTTGCGGAGCCGGCATAAGATGCGGATCTTGGGGTTATTGAACTTCTCGATGAGGCCCTTTTCCTCCAAGAAGTTGATTTCTTCGAGTTGGCGTTCCGCCGCGGAGAGGGTTTTGCCCATGTTGGCGGTATCGAGATTCTGCAAACGGTTCGAGACATTGCGATAGTCGCGGGCCACTCGGACATCCTCATAATGGAAGCAGGCCTCTTGGGCGCCGACGAGGATGAGGAAGTTGCCGATTTCCTCGCTGCGCTTGAGATAGATGATGTAGTGATTGCGGCGTTGGGCCACTTTCGGGGTGAAAGCGTGGCCACCGGCCCTCGTCCAGTTTTTGGCGAACCACTGGGCATAGCCTTCATCGGCGACCCGAATTTCTAGGTGATAGGAACCGTTCGGATCATTGACGGAGCCCGAGGCCAAAAACGCCCCGGCCAGGAAGGCGGCGAATCCATTCTCGAAGAATTGGGGATCCTCGGGGAATCCGACGCCTAGGGGATCCAAGGTCAGGTCTTTGAGAATCGCATCGGCATCATCGACGATGACGTGGTATAGGACCCGCTTCAGGAAACCGGCCGCTCGAGTATAAGAGAAACGGATGGAAACACCATATAACTCATGAAGGAACCCATAGAGCAATTTGGCGGTTTGGGCAGACTCACTATCGAGGATGATCTGGGTCTTATTGCCGAGACGGACATGACCATTGATTTTCAAAAAACTCGCCAAAAGCGCCCGCTTTTCCAGATTATTGCGTGGATTTGCGGCTATTTCCTCTTTGACCGAGGAGGCGAATGTGATGGTCTGATTGTCTTTCATTTTCCTAGCTTATTCAGATAGCGGATGGCGCTGGTGGCGGCATTGGCCCCTTCCCCGGCGGCATTCACGACTTGGCGGAGTTTCTTATCGACGATGTCCCCGGCGGCGAACAAACCCGGGACCGAAGTGGCGCCGTCCTCATCGATCGCGAGGAAGCCTTTCTTCGTTTCTAGACCCAATGGGGACAAGAAAGATGAGGCGCTCTTGGGACCATTAAGAGGGAAGACGGCTGAACAAGTTTCCTCTTTGCCATTCACGATGACGCCGTTGACGAATTCATCGCCGAAAATCTTTTCGAGTTTGGCGTGTTCGACAAGACGGACATTCGGTAATGACAGCAAATGCTCTTTGGCTTTTTCCGCACCGATAAGGACGTCGGGGCAGACGAAGAGAAGCTCGCTCGATAACGGGGCGAGGTATAAGGCTTCTTGGATGGCTTCGTCGCCATTGCCATAGACGACCATTCGTTTCCCTTTGAAGAAACGACCGTCGCAGGTGGCGCAGTAGGAAACGCCTCTGCCGAGGAATTCTTTTTCGCCAAGAATCGATGGAACGAAGG
>CAMYXQ010000113.1 GCA_947303105.1 uncultured Caryophanales bacterium
TGATCGCGGACGATGCGGCGGATGAGGCGCAAGTCGGTGAGGCTCATCGGGTTGTGGTCGTCGAGGTTCATCTGGGCCATCGGCGAGATAAAGATCTTGAACTTGTTCGCCTTCGGGATGGATGGCGTGAGGTCTTCATTCAAGGCATGGATGCCTTCGATGATGATCGGCTGGTTCGGCCCAATCTTCACTTTGCGGCCCGGGACGGCGTGTCCGATTTGGAAGTCGAAGCGGGGCAACATGACCTCTTTTCCGGCAATTAAGTCGAACATGTCCTGATTGAACTCATCGATCTTGAGGGCGGTGATGGCCTCGAAGTCCTGCTCGCCATTCTCATCGACCGTCATTTCCTCACGGGATTTGTAGTAGTCATCGATCGAGATACGGATCGGATGGATGCCGCGGGAGAGAAGCTCGATGCGGAGGCGGTTGGCGAACGTCGTCTTGCCAGAACTTGACGGACCGGCGATGCAGATGAGGCGAATATCTTCGATATCATCCTCGATGAGCTGGCCGAGTTCGGTCAACTGGCGGTTGTGGCGCGCCTCGCAAATGTTGATGAACTCGATCGGTCCGGATTCGCGGATGGCGTTATTGACGGCGGCGACGGTCTCAAGACCGACAGTCTTGTGCCAATCGTGGCTCTCTTTGAGAACGCGACCAAAGGTCGGGGCGTCTTTGAATTCGGGGATCTGGCCTCCGCATTCGGAACGCGGATACTGGATCAAGAAGCCAGGGGCGTAGAGTTTCATCTTGTAGAGGCGGATGTAACGGGAAGACGGAACCATTCTCTGATAGTTGTAGTCGAGGTAGCCATCGCACTCATAGAGGTGGACGGTTTTTTCCGGACGGTATTCGAGGATGGCGGTCTTGTCGGCGAATCCGCGCTCTTCGTAGATCTCGCGCGCCTTTTCATTCGGGACGATGCGGCGGACGAAGGGCAAGTCTTGTTCGATGATCGATTCGATCTCGTGTTTGACGCGGAGATACATCGCCATCGTGGCTTGGTAGCCCGGGGTCAAAAGGCTGACGGAGATGCAGCGGGAGACGTTATAGGAAAAACGGATGTGCAGATCGGGGTAGCAACGATTGAAAGCCATCGCCACGACGTAGCGGAGGCTCGATTCGTAGATTCGGACCGCTTCGTGGCTGGTGAGATCGAGGAATTCGACCTCGGCATCGTAATAGAGCTCGTAGGTCAATTCGCGAACGCGGTTGTTGACCATCGCGCAGATATAACGATCGGGATCTTCGACGCCCTGCAACAACTCGAGAAGGGCGATTTTCTTGTCGAAAGTTCGGGTCTCGCCGAACACATTTACCGTAAATGACATCTTGAACCTCCTATAAGGCCAGCCCGCTAGTTTATCAATATATGCAAGCGCTTTCAAACCATTTTTCATCTATGAAAGGGTTTTTCCAAATCCTCGTTTTCATCGGGGAAAAGTCGTGCGCCCCTTTGCTGGAGCGAGCGACGAGAGCGCGACGCGTCTTGTGCGGGCTCGCATGTTTGGGCTAAAATAGCACTATTATGGGAGAAGTCGCGGAGAAAAAAGGTTGGTTCCGCTCCTTGGAACGGAACAAGAAGGAACTCTTTATCCTCGGGATGATCGATCTCGGGGTTTTGATCGTTCTCATTCCTTTCGTCGCCATCGATTTGCTTTCGCTTTCTATGGGTTGGCTCTTAGGTGCCGTCTTGGCCCTCATCGCCAATCTGACAATGCATAAATCTTCCAGCCTTATTTTCGATAGCAGCAAGTCCAGCGGGATCCTTTTGGCGGTGGTCTTCTTCAGCCTGCGCTTCCTTCTTTGGATCGCCGGCCTTGCCATCGCGGCGATCTGCACTTTCAAACCCGAATGGTTCAACGGCTTTGACCTGTTCAATTTCTGGACGACGTTTGCCGCTTACATCCCCGGCACGGCCATAACCATCATTTTCAGTCTTGCTGAGCGGAAGAATTCCGGAGGGCAAAAATGACCTACCAGGATCGCATCCGCAGCATGTTCGATTGGCAGATCGACGGGCCGCTATATTCCTCGCTGCTCGTCATCGCGATTTTGATCGTTATCTGCTTCTTCGTCTTTTTCCGTCTCAGGCGCGCTTATAAGCGCGAGGAATACAAGAAACGGCCGAAGGGTCTTGTTTTCGCGGTGGAGCAATACTATGGCTTTGCCAAAGGCTTTGTCGGCGAGAACATGGGCGAAGGCTTTTCCTATTTCACCGTCTATTTCATGGTCTTGTTTGCCTATTTATTCCTCTCGTTCATCTGGGGCATCACCGGGATGCCTTCGATCATCGATTGGATGGCCGCCCCGTTGGCGCTCGCCATCATCATGTTCGTCATCATCCACATCACCGCGATCCGTTATCAGCGGTGGCGTTATTTCAGCCGCTACGTCGAACCGGTCCCGTTCTTCCTGCCGATCAACCTCGTCACGATGTGGACCCCGATCATCTCCACGACGATGCGTATGTTCGGCAACTGCCTCTCCGGCTCGATCATCCTCGGCCTCATCCAGTGGGCTTTGTC